>CAZGTS010000010.1:8099-12137 GCA_964528865.1 Candidatus Woesearchaeota archaeon | reverse complement strand
AGAGGCTTCAAGCTATCTTTTTTGACTGGCTTGAAGAATCTCCTAGGGTTATAATCATAATTTAGATATACCTAAGACGGAGGAGAACAGAAATCAAAGATTCCTGAAAGTCCTCACTTTGTTGCGGTTTCGTTTTCTCACAAACTCAAAAACAAAAAGAGAACTTAATTGACATTGCTCCAGAGGTTTTATAATTATTAAAAAATTATTTTTTAACTATAAATTCATATTCTTTAATTACAAAAAAAGGTTCTTCATCTCCTCTTTCAATTGTATAAAATATCTCATATCCAGAAATGAAATCTCCACAACCAGAATTGATTATCAAAGGATTACCCGTTGAATGTAAATGATCCGCATAAACCACTAATCTAATTCCATTTGCTTTTTTTGGAAGGGATGCAAGTTTCAGCATTTCTTCAAGATGACTAAATATTTGCAAATAATTGGATAAGGGCATTAATTGAGCAGTTTTAGCGTTTAATCGAATATTTTTTGCAGGTATTTTTTTAAAATCAAAATTTCTTAAAAATTCATACAATCTTTTATCTTTGTCAGATGAATCTAACTCCATTTTTTATTTTTAGTGTTTTATAATCATCACCCTTTTTTCTCTTCAACTTTCTTTTCTTCAGATTTCTTTTCTTCAACCTTTTTGTCGTTTTTAGAATTAAATTCAGAATAATGACATTTGCCACAATAGACTCTATCTTTTGTTGTTAATAAAAATATTCCTGGTCCACATCTAGGACAATTTCTTTCTCTTGTAATTTTATCTCCATCAATTTTATACTTTGTATATTTTTTGCTAGTTGCCTTATTCTTGTAAGGCTTTTTTCCTGTTTTTGTTTTTGATCCTTTTTTCTTTACGATTTTATTTTTCTCCCTTTAAGTAATATTTAGGTAATTTTATAGTTATTTTAGAACGTGACCCACATACAATTCCTTCTAATTTAATATTTTCTTGATAATCAACAAAACCTCCTGAAATAGTTATGCCATTAATATTCTTTACATCTCTAAGAGGTTTTCTTTTTTGAACAGTTGTATATTCTTTATTCATTTTTTTCTTTCTTTACCGATTTTTCTTGTTTAATTTTTTCAATTTTCTTTGAAGTTTTATCTTCTACAGCTTCTTGCTTTGCAATTTCATTGGAAACTTCCTGTTCTTTTTGAAGAGGGGCTTCAGCAGGAACTTCAGTTTTTTTATCTTCAGTATCTTGAGGCACACTAGGGGTTACAGGTTCAGGCTTTTTTTCTTTTTCTGCTTCTTTTTTCGAAAAGATTTCAATTTTATTCTTTTCTTCTTCAGAAGTATAAATATTTGCAGAGATTGTGAAAATTTTTGTGCCGAATTTTCCTGAGATTTTTTTTACCCTAATGTTCTCTGGTTGAGTTGAGAATTTTTTAGAAATTAATTCTTTGGCCTCTTTATGACTTGGTGTAATTTCTGCTTCAATATTTATTTGAATTTCTTTTCTGTTGAATAATTTGTTTTCTTTTTCACTCATGTCATTTAAATTATTAATTACTTTCATAGAATTACCTCACTTTAATTGCAAAGTTTCCTTTGTCTTTGATATTTAGTTTTTGTGCTATTTCTGATTTTTCAGGATTTACAACAACAATCCTGCCTTTGAATCCTTCGGTTGATTCTTTAGATTCACATCTCGTGCATTTTTCTCCTTCATATATTTTCTTACAAATTTTACATGCTTTTGATTTAGGCATTTTGTGAAGCCCCCCCATATAATGAATCTTCTGCTCGCGTTTTTAATTGTCCAACTGGGGTTGATTGGCAACATCCATCAATAGCTTTCCTAGATTTATCATAAACTATTAAAACATTCATTCTTGAGGAAAGAGATGTTGATATTCTTGCAAAACCAATTTCTGAACTAAGCAAATAATTATCTTCTCGTTCTTTCCAATCAAATTTAAATTTAGGCATTTTCACAAATATTAGTAATTTCTTTTTTAGTTGATTGTGGTGTTTCTGGTGAATATCCCCAGCCCCAGATTTCTTCTAATCTTTTTCTTTCTACAGGGTCGTTAGTAGTCAGGTAATCAACAACTTCTACAAAATATTCTACTCCTTTCATTAAATAATCTAATATTGAAGTCATTTCTTCTTTCCTCCTTTAACTGACTTCTTTTCTGTTTTTACTGCTTTTGCAGTAGCTTTTTCTTTTTTAATTTGGTCTTCTTTAATCCATTCTAGTTTTCCTAAACCAGGTTGCCTCATTGTAAGCCCTATTTTTGGACCCTCTCCTTTGTGGCTGATTGCTACGATTCTTGCTATACATAAGTCTCCTTGTTTTAGGTTTCTTTTTGTTGCTTTTCCAAGCAATGAATTTGTTTTACTAAAACTTACATAATCATCCATTGTTTGACTAATGTGAATCATTCCTCTCATTACTCCCATATCTATGAATGCTCCAAAATTTGTAATCTCTGAAATTGTCCCGTAAACAATTTCTTGTAATTCTGGTTTCCAAACGAGCAGTTTAAATTTTGAATTATAATATGCTGCACCGTCTCCAGGAATAATCACTCCTTCTCCAACATTTAAAACGCGGATAACTTCCACTGCCTTTCCTAATTCCTTGTCGTAATAATCTGCATAGGTTTCTCGAAGCTGGTTTTCAACAGCCTCTTGAGTAGGCAAACCAAATAACTTTGGCTCTACTCTTATATAATCTTCAACTTCAACTAAATAGAACATTTTATAAAAATTAGAATAGAAATTGGTTTTTAAAGATTTCCTAGAGGTTAAATAACTTCTAATTTCTTTTTTCCTCTGATTATTAGTTTTTGATTTTTAGTTTTGTTTTTGATTTCTTTGTCTAAAGTTGCGATAATTGTTTTTGGGTTTTCTTTTGCAAATTTGATTATTCTTTTATCAACATGGCCTTTTCCAATGTCAATTTTTTCAAATTTGTTTTTTTCAAAAAGTTTAAGAGCCAAGTTTGAAATTGGATTTTTTAAATTTTTAATTTCATTAATTACTTGTTCTGGAAGAAGAATCTGTTCTCCGACTAATTCTTCAAAAAAATCTATTTTTTGTTTTATGCAAGTTAGGATAAAACTTGAATCTAGGATTATTTGTTTCATATAATTGTAATAATATCAAGGTTTAAATAATCTTTTTTCTTTTAGTTTTTATGAAAGATGGTGAAAATATTATTAGAATTCTTGAAGAAACAAAGGTTGCTTTGAAAGCGAAAGATACTTTGAAACTTAAGCAATTAAGTGACCAGACGAACAATACAGCGTCGCGGACACAAGATGCAGATAATATTGCTGTTGCTGTGATTGTTTATTCTTTGGGGAAAATTTTGGAAAGAGGATATCTTGGAGATGGTTTGATTGTGAAGCGTATTGATGCGGTCATTAAAAATATTAAGAAAGGTGGAAATTTATTGACTAATAGTTTAAAGCAGTTGCGTGCAGAAATTGAGAGAGTTTCTCCTGGGATGAAGAAATATATTCAGGAAGTTTTTAGGAAGGCGAGTATTAACAAGGCGTCGAAGATTTACGGGCATGGTGTTTCAATGGAGAACACTGCGAAACTTTTAGGAATCACAGTTTGGGAACTTGCGAATTATGCAGGGCAGACAGGAATTTCAGATTCTCCTGAAAGTAAGACTTTAGGTATCCGTGAGAGAATTAAATTAGTAAAGGAAATCTTCGAATGAAGATTACCATTCGTCCGCCCAAGCGTGGTCGAACGAAAGGAGTTTTTGGATGAAGCAAAAAGCAATAATCTTTGACGCAAGCACATTAATTAGTCTTGCTATGAACGGGATTTTAGATATATTAGAAGAATTGAAAAAAGTTTTCAAGGGAAGTTTTTTGATTACAGAGGATGTGAAAAAAGAAGTTATTGATAAACCTCTAACAATCACTCGATTTAAATTAGAAGCGTTGAGAGTCAAACATCTTTTAGATAAAGGAGTTCTTGAACTTTCAAACGAGGAAGGAATTCAAAAAAGGACACAAGATATTTTAGATATGGCTAATAGTTCTTTTGAAGGA
>CAZGTS010000010.1:0-8046 GCA_964528865.1 Candidatus Woesearchaeota archaeon | reverse complement strand
TAAAAAAAAGATTTTAAATGTAGTTGCTATTGATGAACGGACAACTCGGATGTTGGTTGAAAGCCCAGATAAACTTGGAGAATTTCTAGAAAGAAAAATGCATACAAAAATTATTTCTAAAAAAACCAATTTTGATATTTTTAAAAATTTTAAAATAATTCGGTCTGCAGAATTGGTTTATATTGCGCACAAGAAAAAACTTGTTAAAATTGGGAACGGGCAATTATTAGATGCTTTGCTTTGGGCTGTTAAGTTTAAAGGATGTTCTATTTCAAATCAGGAAATAAATGAGATGAAGAAGATAAAATAGAACAGACTCGAAAAATTTCATCTGAGAATTTTGGCATTGTTTGTTAAATCAATTATTGTGCTTGAAGGATTATCTAAGATACCATTATCAATTATATAATCTATATTAGTCTTCATTGAATCTTTTAAATTATTAATTGACTTTATTACAGGATACCCAGAAATATTAGCAGAAGTAGAAATAAAAACAACATTTATTTCGGATAAAAATTCACTAAACCAGTTATCTGGAATTCTAATTCCGAGGGACAATAAATTTCCAATTATTTGTTTTTTTGCAATAGAAGATTTGTCTTTTAACTCAAAAATTAAAGTATATTTTCCAGGAAGTTTGTTAAGAAATTGTTCATGTTTTTTTGAAATTTTACATTTTTCTTTAATCCAGTCTTTTGATGGAACAATAACTGAAAACGGTTTTTCGTCTCTTTTCTTAATTTCTCTTATTCTTGAAACACTTTTTTTATTTGTGGCGTCGCAACCAATACCATAAATTGTGTCTGTGGGGTATATGAAAATTTTTCCTACTTTTATCTCATTAAGATAAAAATTCTTGTTTTGAAGGACATCTTTCTTAGTGATAATTTTCATAATAGCTGAATAACATTAACCTTTAAATAATCTTTTTCTATTTTATTTTAATGGGTGCGTCGTATACTGGTAGTATATCTGCCTCCAGAGTAAATTGGAGATTTTCACTCTCCGCAAATTTGCAGAGAGAGCAGAGGAAGGGGGTTCGATTCCCTCCGCGCCCATATTAAAAAGATGGTGGAGCAAATACAAGATTTCCACTACCACTTTTTAAAAAGTTAAAAAATGGTGAACGCAGCATTAATTGCAGTCGTAGGAATTTTATTTCTTATTGGAAATTATTTTCTTTACGGAAGATATATTGAAAAAAAGATTAAACCGACGAATAAAAAGACTCCGGCTGTTTTGAATAAGGAGAAAATTGATTACTACCCTTCGAACAAGTTTTTTCTTTTTGGGCACCATTTTGCGTCGATTGCAGGAGCTGGTCCGATTATTGGTCCGATTCTGGCGGTAAGTTATTTTGGTTGGGCACTTACTAGTTTATGGATTATTATTGGAACGGTTTTTATTGGAGCGGTTCATGATTATTTATCCTTGATGATCTCTGTTAGAAATAAAGGAAAAGGAATTTCCAAGATTACAGAAAAATCTCTGAGTAGCAAGGCTGGGAAGATTTTTGCTCTTATGATTTGGATGGCCCTTACATTAATTATCGCAGTATTTTCTGTTTCTGCTGCAGACAGTATTATTGCCCAGCCCATGCTGGTTATTCCTATTTTGGCAATCAGCGTTATTGCGTTTATTTTAGGCATAGCAGTTTACAAGTTTAAGGCAAACCCCTGGATTTCAAGTTTTGTTGCGCTTGCTTTTGCTTTCTTTTTTATGTATATTGGCTATCTTTTTCCAATCTCCCTTCCTTTTTCCGCAGAAGTTTCTAAATTTTTATGGATAACAATTCTTATTATTTATGGCGGTGCTGCTTCGCTGATTCCTGTCTGGATGTTTTTACAGCCTCGTGATTATCTCTCATCAATTCAGTTAATCTTATTTTTACTGCTTGGATTTGTTTCTCTTTTAATTGTTCGTCCTGTGATTAAAGCTCCTATTTATATTTCAGGCAACTTGCCATTGTGGCCCATACTTTTTATTACAGTGGCATGTGGTGCAGCTTCAGGTTTTCATTCATTAGTTGCCTCTGGCACAACTTCTAAACAATTAGCAAAAGAAAAACATGGGAGATTTGTTGCTTATGGGGGAATGATTGCCGAAGGTATTTTAGCACTTTTAGTTGTGTTGTTTGTTGCAAGTTTAAACTGGGATACAGGCCATCTTAACTTTTTAGGTTCGCTTGAGCAGGGATGGGTGATTGCATTTGGCAACGGATTCGGAAGCATTATCTCAAAAATCGGCATACCTTTTTTATCTTTTAGTTTAGCTAGTTTGATTGGAGCATTTTTAGTAAACCAATTTATTCTTACTTCACTTGACACTTCAAGCAGAATTAGCAGGATGCTGATTACAGAAAATATTAAACATAAAATTTGCCAGAATAAACTAATTGCAGTGATTATCGCGATTGTCCCTGCTTATATCCTTGCTGTAACAAATGCTTACTCAGATTTATGGAGAATGTTTGGGACATCTAATCAGTTAATTGTTGCCATTGGGCTGATAACAATCAGTGCATATTTTGTGCAAAAGAAAAAAAGCATAAGGTTCTTAATTATTCCTACAATTTTTATGATGCTGACAACAATCTCTGCTTTATTTTATAGTTTATTTAACAAAACAGGTTTTATCAGCGAGGGTAATTGGGTTTTGAGTATTTTTGTAGGAGCATTAGTTGTTCTTGCTTTGATAATTAGTTGGGAAGGTTGGCAAACAATAAGAAAGAAGAAGATTTAAATAGTTATATGAATGTATTTTCATATGAATAATTCAACATACCATATATTTTTTAATAATTTGGCTAATCCACTTAGAATAAAAATTATAACTTCCTTGAAAGATAAAGAAAAAAATGTTACTGAAATTTCAAAAGAATTGGGTGTTGAACAAAGCAAGATTTCGCATGCTTTGAGGAATTTGAAAAGTTGTAGAATTGTTGATGTAAAACAAAAAGGAAAAGAAAGAATTTATTTTTTGAATAAAAAAACAATTGTTCCAATGTTAAAGTTGATTGATAAGCATGCGAAGAGTTTTTGCGATTGTAAGAATTGTGCTGAAAGGTGTGGGAGATGAAACCAATATACCTCAAGACAAAAATAAATTTTGCCATCAAGCAAATTTCAAAATGAGGAAGGAAATTTACTTGGACAACGCAGCAACAACAAAAGTTGATGAAAAAGTTGTGAAAGCGATGTTGCCTTATTTTACAGAGAAGTATGGGAATGCATCTTCTACACATTTGATGGGAGAGGAAGCGAAGAGAGCAATTGAAGAGGCAAGGGCTGTAATTGCAAAATCAATTGGTGCAAAGTATAAAGAAATTATTTTTACTGGGAGTGGGACAGAAGCAAATAACCTTGTTTTGAAGGGTTTATTTTTTCAAAACTATCCAGAAGGCTCTGAACAAAGTTCAGGCCTCGCTCGCCCAGGCTTGGTCAAACAAAAGAATCATATTATTATTGTTAAGATTGAGCATGATTGTATTTACAATGCTTCTAAGTGGTTGGAGACGCAGGGAGCAAAGGTGACTTATCTGGATGTTGACGAGGAGGGTTTTGTGAATCCGAAAGACGTTGAGAGCGTGATTACAGATAAGACAATTGTGGTTTCAATTATTCATGGTAATAATGAAATAGGGACAATTCAGGATTTGGGAGCGATTGGGAAGATTTGCAGAGATAAAGGTGTTTTGTTTCATACAGATGCGTGTCAGAGTTATACGAAGATGGCTATTGATGTGAAGAAACAGAATGTTGATTTGATGACGGTGAATGCACAGAAGATTCACGGGCCAAAAGGTGTTGCGGCGTTGTATATTCGCGAGGGTGTGAAGATAGTTCCATTGCTTCATGGAGGAGGACATGAGTTTAATTTGAGGAGTTCGACGGAAAATGTTCCTGGGATTGTTGGGTTTGCAAAAGCAGTTAAAATTGCAAGAAACAGAGACACTAAGAAGATGATTAAATTAAGAGATAAATTGATTGACGGGCTTTTGAAGATTAAGAATGTGAAACTGAATGGTCCTCGGGAAAATCGGCTTTGTAATAATGTAAATGTTTCGTTTAATAATATTGAGGGGGAGGCTATTGGGAGTTTTTTGAATGCCAAGGGGATTTTCGGTTCAACAGGTTCTGCGTGTTCTTCAAAATCATTGGAGCCGAGCCATGTTTTGCTTGCAATTGGCTTGACACCTTTAGAAGCGAATAGTTCAATTAGATTAAGTTTGAGCAAATATAATACAGAAGAAGAAATAGATTATGTGTTAAAAAAATTAAAAGAAATTGTGGAGAAGTTGCGAAGTATCTCTCCCCTTAAGTGAGAGATTCATTCGTCCGCCCAAGCGTAGTCGAACGAGAGGGTTTCTCCTTTGGATTAAAATGGAAATAACTAAAGAAACAATCATGTCTGAAATTTTGCAAAAGAATCCTGAAAAGGCAGAGGTTTTGTTTGAGGCAGGAATGCATTGTCTTGATTGTCCAATGGCTCAGCAGGAAAGTTTGGAGCAAGGTTGTCTTGCGCATGGAATGAGTAAAAAAGAAATTGAGGAGTTGGTGAAGAAGTTGAATAAGAAATGAAATATACAAAAAAATTAATGAAGCATTTTGAAAATCCAAAGTTTGTGAAGAGTTTGAAAAAACCTGATGGGGTTGGAGAAATTGGAGGTGTTGCTTGTGGAGATATAATGCATCTTGAGATTAAGGTCGATAAGGGCAGGATAAAAGATATTGGGTTTAAGACGTTTGGATGTGGGGCGGCGATTGCGAGTTCTGATGTTGTATGTGAGTTGGCAAAAGGCAAGACTTTAGAGGAGGCGAAGAAAATTACAAAGAATGATATTGTTAAGAAACTTGGGGGAATGCCTCCGATAAAAGTGCATTGTTCTGTTTTGGGAATTGAGGCTTTGAAGAAAGCAATACTTGACTACGAAACCAAGCACCGCATTGCTTCGCCCAAGCGTGCTCAAAGCAAAGCAATTGAGGATTATGAGAGGGGAAAATAAAAGGTTGGGGGCAAGGACAATAATTCTTATAAAGGTGTTTTTTTATTTCTAACTCATGAGAGTAATTCCATTTGATGAAGTGTTAGAAGAGAGAGTAAAAAAGGAGTTTGGAGACGAAGCAACACCTGAATTTATTAATATGTTAAGATTAGGTAAGGCAGCATATGAACATGGTTATAATGGATTTATCTCACAAGAAAAAGTTATGGAATGGGTTGGAAAAATGTATGAGGGAGGACAAGAACAGAATAGAATTAGTCGAAGAAAAGTTCATGGAATGGTTCTTATAAACTCCAGTGATGTCATAAATTCAGGAGCATATTTAGAACTTTTTGGAGAGGAAGAAAGTTTTCTTTCTAAGAGTAAACCCTAAAAACCCTTTCCTTCTTTTCTTATTATGGTTGAAGCAAGTGTTAAACAAACATTAGGGAAAATTAAGTTAAAAAAATCTGAGAAGGTTTTAGTTGCCTTATCTGGAGGAAAAGATTCTGCTACAACTGCTTATTTTTTGAAAAAGTTTAAATATAATATTGAGGCCATTCATCTTGATTTGAAAATTGGAAAATACAGCGAGGAGTGTTTGGAAGCAGTAGAAAAACTTTGCAAACAGCTTGATATAAAGTTGCATGTTTACGATATTGAGAAAGAGATGGGGGCTGGGATGTGTTATCTGCGTTCAGCTGTTCAGCAAAAGAAAGGCAAGCTCAAAAACTGCGCGATTTGTGGAGTTTTGAAAAAATGGATTTTGAATCGTGAAGCAAGGAAATTAAAAGCAGACAAAATCGCGACAGGACATAATCTCGACGACGAAGCGCAGACTTGCTTGATGAATGTTTTAAAAGGAAGTCCTAAACTGAGTTTTAGTTCTGGTGTGATTACAAAGAATATTTCAGACAAGAAATTCATTCCGAGAATAAAACCTTTGTTTTACACCGCAGAAAATAAAATTAAAAAATTCTCAAAACAAAAAAATCTTCCTGTTGTTTATGAGAAGTGTCCTTGTGCTTTGGACTCTTATAGAATTCAAGTTAGAAAATTCCTAAACACTTTATCTGAAAAAGACAAGAAAAATATTCTTAAGAATTTTGAGAAAATCTTTATGCCAAAAAGGGATACCGCCTCACTGCGTTCCCGGCACAAGAACCTGCAAGCAGGTAACTCTGCTAAGCCTAAGATTGAGTATTGTAAGGTTTGTGGGGAGCCTTCAAGGAACAATCTTTGTAAAAAGTGTGAATTAATGAATTTTTGAACGACAATCTTTAAATAAGAGAATTCTGATATTTGATTATTAAAATGGGTGAACGAAAAAATTTAGATATTGGAAAATATTTTACAAGAAATAGTGGTTCAGATAGATACAATTCATTTGAATTCGAAAAGACAAATGTTAATATAACTGATGATGAAGGAAAAGTCATATTTACTCAGAAAAATGTTGAATTTCCTAAAAAATGGAGTCCTCTAGCAAAAAAAATTGTCGCTTCAAAATATTTTTTTGGTGAACAAGGAACTTCTGAAAGAGAAGATTCAATTAAAGAATTAGAGAGCAGAGTATGTGGAACAATTAGTGAATGGAGTATTAATAAAAATTATTTTTCAGAAGAAGATGCAAAAATATTTAGAGATGAACTTTCTTATTTAGTGCTTGATCAGAAAATGTCTTTTAATTCTCCTGTTTGGTTTAATGTAGGTGTTCAAGAATCTGTTAATAAATCTAAAGAAAATAAACGGAAAGAAGCTTATATTATTAATAATAATGGTAAAGTGAATATTTTGCCTATTAAAAAAGAGAGACAATATCCTCAGTCATCTGCTTGTTTTATCCAAAGTGTAGATGATTCAATGGAAGGAATTATGGAATTAGCAAAGAATGAAGCACTTTTATTTAAGTATGGCTCAGGAACAGGAACTAATCTTTCAACACTTCGTTCATCAAAAGAAAAACTTTCTGGTGGAGGGAAACCTTCTGGTCCTTTAGCATATTGGGCTTTTTATGATAAGGTAGCAGGTATAGTTAAGTCTGGTGGGAAAACAAGAAGAGCTGCTAAGATGGACATTCTAAATACTTGGCATCCAGATATTATGGAATTCATAAATTCAAAAATGAATGAAGAAAAAAAATTGCATATACTTATTGATAATGGTATTCCTTACAAAGAAGCAGAAGAAAGCGTTAATTATCAGAATACAAATATTTCTATTAAAGCTGATGATGAATTTATGACTGCTATAGAAAATAATGAAAAATACAAAACAAAACCAATTAATAATCCAGAGATGGCGGATGAAATGCCTGAATATAATGCAAAAGATTTAATTAAGAAAATTGCAGAAGCCACACATTTTTGTGGCGATCCTGGGATGCAATTTGATACAACAATTAACAAATGGCACACTTGTCCAAATTCTGGAAAAATTAATGCTTCAAATCCCTGTTCAGAATTTATGTTTATTGATAATAGTGCATGTAATTTAGCTTCACAAAACTTAATGGCTTTTATGAAAGAAGATGAAACATTTGATGTGCAATCCTTTTCCAATGCTGTAAGAATAACTGCAATTGCTCAAGATTTGTTAATAGATAATTCAAGTTATCCTACAAAAAAAATCGCGAAAAATTCTCACAAGTTTAGGCCTTTAGGAATGGGTTATGCAAATTTAGGTTCGTTGATTATGTCTTTAGGATTTGCTTATGATTCTGATGAATCTAGAAATATTGCTGCTGCAATTACTGCCTTAGAAACAGGAAAAGTTTATGAAACATCTACAGAAATGGCTGAAAAAATTGGAACTTTCAAAGGATATAGAAAAAATAAAAAACCAATGATGAAAGTAATGAGGATGCATAGGGATGCTTTATCTAATATTGATAAAGATAAATTGCCCAAGGGTCTTGAGAGTGTGTTGGAAGAAGCAGAAAGAATATGGGATAATGTTATTGAAAGAGGGGAGAAGTATGGATTTAGAAATTCTCAGGCTACACTTTTAGCTCCAACAGGAACAATTGGTTTTATGATGGATTGTGATACAAAAGGTAT
>CAZGTS010000009.1:649-13293 GCA_964528865.1 Candidatus Woesearchaeota archaeon | reverse complement strand
TTTATTTTTTCCATAATTTTCCAAGAAATAATTCAATTATAAAACTTTCTATTTTCTTAAATCTTTAAATACAGAAAAACCAGTAACAGCACCCTCGCTGCATGCAGTCACAATTTGCTTCAATGGATTATTAGTAACATCGCCTGCAGCAAAAACACCCTCGACATTTGTCTTCTGTTCTTTGTCAACTTTAATATAATTCTTCTCTAATTTTATTCCAAGCAATTTAGCCAACTTAATATTTGAAATTCCTCCAATTTCAACAAACAAACAATCAAGTTTAATTTTGTTGCCCCCTGAAATCTCAACTTCCTCAAGCTTCTTCTCACCAATCAATTTTCGAACTTCTGAATTAAAAACAGAAACAATCTTTTTCTCTTTTTTAACCTCTTCAATCAACATTTGCTCTGCCCTAAAAAATTTATCCTTTCTATAAATAACATAAACTTTTTTCGCAATCTTCGCCAAAAGCAACGCAGAAGTCAAAGCAGCGTTTCCTCCACCAACAACACCAACAGTTTTCCCCTCGTAAAAATTCGCATCACAAGTTGCACAATAACTAATTCCTTTCCCAACCAATTCATACTCTCTATCAATACCAAGCTTTGTCCTATTTGAACCTGTCGCAATAATTATTTTTTTAGAAAGATATTCTTCTTTGTTTGTCACAATTTTAAAAAAACTTTCCTGCTTAATATTAATAACTTCTTCTTGTTTTATTTCAATTCCTAAATTTTTTACTTGATTTATCATTTTCAACATTAGTTCAATTCCACAAACATTTTCATAAGAAGGAAAATTACAAATTTTGTGTGCTTTTGTAGCAGTTCCCCCATGCAACATTCCAATCACTAAAGCATTTACTTTATATCTTGCAGCATATAATGCAGCAGTTAGACCTGCAGGTCCAGCACCGATAATAATTAAGTCATATCTTTTACCTATTTTCATAAGATATAAAAACAAAGATATCTTATAAAGTTTATGAAAGAGTTGATTGCAAAAATATTACAAAAGTCTTTGAAAGAAAAAAAAGTGGAAATTGAAAAGGAAAAAATAATTAATTTGCTAGAAATTCCACCTTCCACAGAAATGGGAGATTATGCTTTTCCCTGCTTTTCCCTAATTAATGAACTCAAAGAAGAACCACATCAAATTGCAATTGAGTTAAGAGCAAGAATTGGAAATCCTCCCACAGATTTTGAAGACATACAAACTGTTGGACCATACATTAATTTTTTTATTAATCATAGAGAACAAATTTCTGGATTCTTAAAAGATGTTTTAAAAAAAAGAGAAAAATTTGGTAAATCTAATTTAGGAAAAAGAAAAACAATTGTTGTTGAGTTTTCATCTCCAAATATTGCAAAATCTTTCGGAATTGGGCATATTCGTTCCACAATAATTGGGAATTCAATTGCAAATCTTCATGAATTTCAAGGATTTACAACAAAAAAAATAAATTATCTTGGAGACTGGGGTTCTCAATTCGGGCAATTAATTTTTGGGTATAAGAAATTTGGCAATTCAAAAGAATTTAAAAAAGATCCTCTTGGACATTTACAAAAAATTTATGTTAAAGTAAATAAAAACAAAAAATATTTAGAGGAATCAAAAGAAGAATTTAAAAAATTAGAAGAAGGGAATAGAGAAAATCTTGCATTATGGAGGAAGTTTAAAGAATTAAGTTCTTTAGAATTTAAAAAAATTTACAATTTGTTTGGAATAAAATTTGATGAAATTTCAAGTGAATCTGAAACAAATAAATATTTAGAAAAAATATTGAAAGAATTAAAAGAGAAAAAATTATCTAGAAAAAGTAAAGGCGCTTTAGTAGTTCATTTGAAAAAATATGGGCTTGAAACAGCCATTATTAAAAAAAGTGACGGAACAAGCATTTATTGTTTGAGAGATATTGCAGAGGCGATAAGGAGATATAAAAAATATGGGTTTAATAAGATGATCTATGAAGTCGGGCAGGAACAAAACATGCATTTTAAACAAGTCTTTAAAATTTTAGAATTAATGGGAAATGAATGGGCAAAAAACTGCATCCATGTTGGTCATGGGTTTTACATTGGAAAAGACAGGAAAAAATTTTCAACAAGAAAAGGAAAAACAGCTGATTTAAATGAACTAATAAAAATTACAGAAGAATATGCTAAAAAAGAAATTTTAAAAAGATTTCCAGAACTAAAAAAAGAAGAACTTAAAGAAAGAGTTTTGAAAGTTTCATTAGCTTCAATATTTTATGCAGACCTTAAGAATAATCGTGAAACAGACATTCTTTTTGACCCAAAAAAATTTGTGTCTTTTAAGGGAAATACCGGTCCTTATATTTTATATTCTTACGCACGAGCCTCAAGTATTTTAAAAAAAGCTAAAACAAAAGATAAATTTTCAGTTCCAGAAAAACTTGAAGATAAAGAAAAAGATCTCTTCAAAAGTTTGACAGAATTTCCAACAGTTGCATTAAAAGCATGTGAAAATTATAACCCGTCTATAATTGCAAATTACATTTATTCTCTTTGTAAAATTTTTAATGAATTTTATCATTCTTGTCCTGTTATTGGAAGTAAAAAAGAACCATTTAGATTAGCACTTATAGAATCTTTTAGACAGGTTTTAAGAAATGCTTGCAATCTTTTAGAAATAAAATTATTAGAAAAAATGTAAATGTTTAAAAAAGAAAAACCATTTAAATTAATATGAAAGTAAAAGAGATTAAATCAAATACAAAAAAATTAAAGGAATCTGATTTGGCATCAATTATTAAAGAACTTCATTCTCTTGGCGAATTAATTAGAGCAAGACAAGAAGAAAAACAAGCTGTAATAAATGAATTTAATAGTGAGGATAGAAGATTTTTAGTTGGAAAACTTTCCCAAAGAACAATTAATTCATCAATAAAAAAAACTAGAGCAGAACTTAAAAGATTAAATCAAGAAATAAGAGATACAATAAAAGAATCTAAGGAAAAATTAAATGAAATTGACAAATTAATTTCAGCTCAAAGTCCGAAAAGATTTAGGGTAAGTTTATCCGGAGTAAGATAAGTGAAAGGAGGTAAAAGATAATGGTACAAACAAAAAAAATGAATGAAGCAACTTTTGCAAAACTTGTTAAAGAGTTTCACGCTGTTGGAGAGTTGATTAGAGCAAGACAAGAAGAAAAACAAGCTATTATAGATTCTTTTGGTCTTGAAAAGAAAAGATATTCTGAAGGAAAACTTTCTAAAAAAGCTTTAGAATCTTCTGTAAAAAAAACAAATAAAGAATTTTCAAGGCTTGATAAAGAACTTAAAAGATGTATAACAAAAGTAACTGTAATAGGAAACGCATCTCAAAGATTAGCTTCCCAGCAAGATCCAAGAATTTTCATAGCTAAAACTTCTGGAATTTTTTCATTTAATAAAAAAGCAAAAAGAAAATCTCCTGTTAGAAAAAAAAAGGTAAAGAAGAAATTTGTTCGGAGAAAAAAGTAGTTGAATAGAAAAAATTCAAGAGAATTTAATTAAAAATTTTTATTTAAAAAAGGGGTTTTTCAAAACCCCCTTAATTTTTTTAGGAATTGAAACTTTGGAAAAAATGTAAAATGATGTGTTTAGAAAATACTTTGGGAATTTTTTGTGAGAAGATTAACTTCCAAATTACTTTTTATGAAGAAAAAGGAAAATGCACTATAAAAAGAAAAATATGCAGGTATTGTAAATTTGAAGAAGAATATCTTTGCACTAAAAAAAATTATGTTCATTTAAGTCAGCCAATTTTTAAATTCGTTTAATCCAAAACTTATTTAAAGTGTTTTTCCGTCATCAAATTAATTAAAAGGAGGTGTGAAATGGCAAAAAAACAAGGACCAATGGTGCTACATTTTATTGCGTGGTTAACAGGTGTAATAGTTTCTTTAGCTGTAGGATTCGCAATGATTGGAGGAACTCTTTCCTTACCAACATGGCTTGGAGGACAAACAATTGCAATGTTAGCAGGATATATAGTTGTTATCACAACAGCATTAGGCGTTGTATTAGTAATACTTAAGAAATAGTTTTATTTTTTATTTATTTATTTTTTTAAATCAGAAGTCTGGGGGACTTCAACAAATCCTCTTTATTTTCTTATTCATATTTTTAAACATTTTTATTTAAATTTACCTCCTTTCAACATCTTTTTTTATTGAAATTTAATAGTTAATATAGTCTATAAATGTTATTTTTGAATGCACTATTTGATAGGAAAATATAAATGATTATCCAAAAAAGAAATTTAGTTTGTATAAATGAAGTCATGTTTAATGTGATTTCTATAATTATTGTTTTAAAAAATAATGTGTTATTTAAAAGCAATAATATTTATAAACAATAAAAATTTGCATTTTTATTAAAAATGAGACACTTAATATATTTTCCAATAGTACATCTTAAAGAAGATCTTGGTTCCTTGAATGAGAATTGTGAAGCTTCTGGAATAAAAGAATTTGGGGAAGAACCATGGAACTCTCATATAAAAGCTGTAAATGGAAGTTGGGATAATATAAAAACTTATGTTGAAAACATGCCCTTCATTGATAAAACAAAAATTTATTAAGATGGACTGTCTGCTGGTGGAGAGCTTGGTAAGTTAATTTTAGAGAAAGGGGCTGAATCTGGAATTAAAAATTATCAAATAGTAATTGATTTGGTTAAAAGAGGGGGAAAATTAGAACAAGCCGAAGATAAAGATTTGCTAATACATGAAACAATTCTTTATGCAGTTGGACCAATATTTGATTCAGCAGACAGGTCTGTCACAAGAATGGTAGCAGTTAAGCAGTTTAACCACCTGCCAAATATAGAGAAAATTGTTGATGGATTTATGAAAAAAATAAAAAGGTTTGGTAGTTTTGAAGGTGCAAAAAGAAGATTATCTTATGAAAGAGATAATTTTATTGCACAAAGAATAAATGAAACTCTTCAGAAAAAAGGAATTGCTTTTTTTGGAGGCTTGCACTCCTTTGTTGATAAATTGGAAAAAGATATAAAAGTAGAAGAAAAAGGTTTTTTTAATGATGAAATATCGCAAAAATTAATTAAGGGATATAAAAAATGAAAAGACAGGTAAAATGGTAAGAAGTATCCCCACAAGGACTATGAGGCATGTATGGAATGGTGAAAAAGGCCTTTCAAGAGAAGGAAGAGACATTAAAAGATTTGGTTCTATACGTTTTGGAGTTAATCAAAGATCTTTACAACAAACAAGAGAAGAAGATTTTAAGGTAAATATATATAAAACCCCTAAATTAAGAAAGAACAAATTAAAAGTAAAGACAACAAATATAACTTACCAAAAAGAAATTTTTAAAACTAAAAATAATCTTGAAGTTATTCTGGATTTTAAAAATATACAATATCTCTCTGATAAATTTAGCAGGAGACTTGGAGTTTATAACATAGAAATTGTTAATACTAATTTATTTGGTGATAAAAGAGGAAAAAAAGGAATATTATCCTTAACAACCAAAGACGATATATTGGATATCATTATAAAATCTGAAGAAGAAACAATGTTTACTAATGAAATTTATTTACCAATGTGTTATAAAGATTTTAGTGTGAAATTAAAAAACAATTTTGTTATAGCACATTACGAAAATCATCTCACAATTGAAAAATGAGTAATAATGAACTTATTAAAAAAGTTGTTAAGGGTGTAGATTCTATCATGGGAAAGGGTTGGTTAAGTCATGCATTAAATAAAGATTATCGCAAAAATTCATGTGGATCACTTGACATGGAAATATATGAAAAAACATTTTACGATGGGACAACACATTCTTTTATTATTGCAAGGGACTGTAGACAAAATACCCGGATTCCAAACTTTAGAAATGTTAGTGAAGCAAATCCAGGGCGTATGGTTGAATATTGTATAGGTAAAAAAAATGAACCACCCAAAAGAATTGATTTACAGTTCATAAATAACCAACAACCATATCTTTTTGCACTTAATTTTGTTTTGGATTCTATTAATAAAATTGAATTAAAATATTTAGAGAAGGAAATGTTATAAAAATGAATTTAATAATGTAATTTATTTTAGGCATCTTACTTAACCCCCTTTCTCTTTTTATTTATCCTCCAGTTGGATCCATTTTATTTAACAGTCTTCATTTCTTTCCAAGCCAATTCAAACATTTGTTCTAATGCCTGAGCAAAGAATTGAGTATTTATCCAAATCCCAACATCATAGTTTGGATGGAACTTTTCGTCGTCAAGAAGCATAAACATTAACTGAGTAGAATCAATAATCATAAACCTTGCCTTAATCTTTTCTAAATTTCTAACATCTGCAACTTTTTTTAATTCTCTTGCTACTTTTATATTATTGCTATCAATTGGAGCAGCTATTCTTATTTTAACTCCTCTCTTTTTACACTTTTCAAAACCAGGCATTAATGCTTCCATTTTTCTATTAATCCCTTCAGCTGTTGTCACAATTGTTATTGTTTTTTCAGCATCATTAACCATCATGTCCAAATGATTATAAAGATTCTGCCTACCCTTTAAACTTCCGGACAAATCAGATGGCTCAACAAATTTAATCCCTTTTGTAAATAATGTACTAAGTTCTTCCAAGACATCATCCCCTTTAAGAGTTTCCAACCTCTTTGATTTTTCCTGAGCATTTCTTATTAAGTTTTTCTTGACTCTCTCAACAACTTCTTCAGGTTTCAATGCAACAAATTTAATTGGCTTACCAAGTTTCATAATGATAAATCCTTTCTTCTCTAAACTTTCTAAAATATCATAAGTCCTAGATCTTGGAACATCAGAAATACTACTCAATTCTCCTGCGGTTGAAGTTCCTCGAGAAAGCAAGGCAGTCCATACTTTTACCTCATAAAGATTCAAATCAAAAATCTTTCTTAACCTACTCAAAAATTCTTCCTTTACTATCATGTTATTATATCTCCTTTTTTCTTTTTAAAGATTGTTATGTTAAAAGAGTAAACCAAATAAATTACTAAATGGTAGTTAAATAATCGCTATCCAACCTCTTTTATCTTTTATCTTAAACTCAATAATCTTTTTAAATCTTTCCTTATCAGTTGTGACAATTTCAATTTTTGATGAATTTGTTTTGTCTCGAACAAAATCTTTTCGCTTTTCCAAAATATTCCTAAAATTTTCATCAGCGACGATAAAAAGTTTAATCTTATCTTTTTTTACAAGTCCTAATTTTTTCCTGAATGCTTGAACTTGCCTTGTCATTTCACGTGCATAACCTTCTGCCTCGAGCTCAGAAGTTAATTTAGTGTCAAAATCAACTTTCAAAACTTCTGATTTTTTCCATTCAATTTTTTTGACATTCAACTGTAATTCAATTATTTTTTCTAATTCTTCATTTAATTTTTTAGAAAAAATTGTGGCTTTTGCAAGAGGCCACTTTAATCCTATTTTTATTTTGTCTCTTTCAGAAAGACCTTTTTCAATTATCTGGAAAGTAGTTTCAAACTCTTCTTCTAATTTTTTATCAATTTTTTTAACATCAGCCTTTGGCCAATCAGTTAGATGAACAGATTCTGATTTTAGATTGTATTTCTTTTTCATTTTCAAATACAAATCCTCGCTAATAAAAGGACAAGTTATAGAAAACATTTGTAAAATATTTAGTAAGTTTTCATAAATGACTTTGAAAACAACAGGGTCTTTTCTCTCCCTTGTGAATCGTATATATTTTCTGCTTAAATCTAAAAAAAGTTTTTCTATTAATTTTGGGGCATTGTCTAATTTATAATCATCTAATAACTCTGTGCATTGTTTTATAGTGGAATTAAGTCTGGAAAATATCCACCTGTCTTCTATTTTTAATTTCCCTAAATTTTTCGGAATCTCTTCAGCATAGTTTATCAAATAATTTATTGTATTGGATAAAACATCTATTTCTCTATATTTTAATTTAACTTCTTCCCATGAGAAATTCATATCTTCTCCAGCATTATTTGTAATCGTATAAAGCCTCATTGTATCAACGCCAAATTTATCAAGAACTTCATTAGGAGAAATAATGTTTCCTGAACTTTTACTCATTTTAATTCCTTGAAAATCCCTAATCATTCCGTGAGTGTACATGTTATTAAAACAATTTTCATCAAAAACTAAATTTGAGCAAAGTTGAAGCATATAAAACCATAATCTTGTTTGTTCTGTTCCCTCTAACACTAAATCAGCCGGCCAGAATTTTTTCATAAATTTTTTTTGATTAGGATAAAATAAACAATTCCACGACGCTGTTCCAGAATCAACCCATACATCTATAATGTCTGGAACTCTTTTTTTAATTCCCCCACATTTACATCTTATTTTAATTTCATCAATCCAAGGAATATGCAAATCTTCAGGTAGTTTTCCAGTAGATAATTTTTGTAATTCGGAAATAGAGCCAACTACAATATAATCTCCACATTTTTCGCATTTCCAAACAGGCAAAGGCACCCCCCAATATCTCTGCCTAGTAATAGAATTATCTTTAAGATTCTTTATCCAGGATTGATATCTTTCTTTAGTTTCTTTTGGAACATAATGAACTTTTTCACTTTGTTTAATCATTTTTGGAATAAGGTCTTCAATTTTGAAAAACCACTGGTTTGTTGCCCTAAAAATAATTGGCTTATGACATCTCCAACAAGTTGCATACTCGTGTTCTATAGGAGTTTTTGTAATCAGCGCCATTTTCTCATCTAACAACCCAATAAATTTATTATCATCTTTTTTTGCCACAAAACCTTTGAAAAATTCTTGAAATTCTCCTTTTTCATTTAAAGTATTAAATGGTCCGATTCCATATTCTTTTCCAACTTCAAAATCTTCTGGCCCGCAACCAGGAGCACAATGAACAAGTCCAGAACCAGTTTCCGTATTAACATAATCTTTACTTAAAATAACAGTATGGATATTTTTCCATTTTTCCTTTAAACTTTTATAATCAACTTCATTTTCAAGAGGATGTTTATATTCTAATCCATTTAATTTTTTACCTTTAAAATTTTCAATGATTTTATATTTCTTATCAATTAATTTCATAAGCGGCTCTACAAGTTCTTTTGCAAGTATCCAAACTTCATCTTCAACTTTTACTTCAACATAATCTACATCTGGATTTGCCATAACAGCCAAGTTAAACGGAATTGTCCACGGGGTGGTAGTCCATATAACCAAATATCTTGAATCAATTGTTTTGAATTTGACGAAAATAGAATTGTCTTTTAGGTTCTTATATTCTAATTCATGTTTAGCAACTGCTGTTTCACAATTACCACACCAAGTCATAACTTTTTTACCAAGATAAAGTCTTTTTTTCTCGTGTGCTTTTTTTATCAGCCCCCATTCGCCACTAATATATTCATTTGTTATTGGCATATATGGCTTTTCATGATCTAAGGAAACACCAATTCTATCAAAGTCCTTGTTCATTTGTTTCATCATTTCTATTGAAAATTTTTTACATTCAGTCACAAATTTTTCAACACCAAATTCTTCAATATCTTTTTTATCTTTGAGATTAAATTTAGTTTGGATTTTATGCGCTGTTGGTAATCCGTGCATATCATAACCTCCTCTATCCCAGACATTAAATCCCCTCATTCTTTTGTATCTTAATATTTGGTCTTTCAACACTTGGTTCCACGCTGTTCCCATATGAATCTTCCCTGAAGTATAAGGAGGACCATCCAGAAAATAAAATTTCTTGCCTGTTTTGCCTTTTTTTCGAGCCTTTTCAAGAATTTTTCCCAACTTCCAAAAATCCAAAATTTCTTCTTCTATTTTTTTAAAGTCATACATTTTAATCTAAAGATTTCTTATTTTTTAAATTGTTCTTCCAAAACTTCCTGTTCAACAAAATGAAGTTTACTAGGAATAACAATGCAATACGGCTTTTTCACATCTTCATATTTTTCAAGTTCTTTAATTGTTTTATAAGAAATCTTCTGACCTTTTGTTCCAAGTCTCTGGCATAAAATAATTTCCTTCAAATTTATCTTATTTTTTTCAATAGAAATTTTCAATTGATTTAAAGCATCCTGAAATTCCAGACCAATATCCATCAAAATCAAACTATGTGCTTTAATTGATTGGTTATCTCTCACAATTTTCATAAAACTATCTGGAGAAAAATTCTTTTCCCATTTTGGCATTGAAGCGACTTTCCCAAATTTGTAAAGTTGCAAACCTGTTTCAGCAACAGCATCCAGAATAGAAGCATTATAAATTATTTTATATTTAACTCCGCAATTTTTTGCTTCTTCAATTAAAGAAATATGTGTTGTAGCTGTCAACGGGCTTCCATAAATTAAAAGAACAATATCCGATTTTCTCGCTTCGTCAACAAGTTTCAAACTTTCAATAAACTTTCTGTCAGCAAGAACAAACTTTTTTCCAAGAATCTCTCTTAACTCCCCTTCTGAATACGGGAAATCAACAGTATAATTTTCAAGATAAACTCGTTTGCATCTCTTAACCACTTGCAACCCAAACTTTGAAATTCCATCAGCATTTAATCCAAGCCCGATTATATATAACATGATTTAATAGAAGAAAAAGGGTTTATAAGTTATTCTTCAAACTTTGGCTAGTAACAATTGCAATAAAGAAAAAACTAAACATCAAAACATCACTTCCAATAATTAACCCCACAGAACCTCCAATCAAACTTAGGATAACAATCAACTTAAACCATTTTTTCCCTAATTTTAATTCTTCTTTTGTCACGCGTGCAAGAAAAAAACCAAAAGGGAAACCTAGCACCAATACACAAATTCCTATTAAAAGATTAATCAACTCTACCATGAGAATATTTAAGAAACCTGGTTTTTATAATTAACCATGTACAAAAAATATTTAGTTGTTGCAAGCAAGAAAGATAAAGCTGGAATAAATATCACAACAAATTTATCTCAATTTAGAAAAAATCCTCTGATGTCTTCTATGTCTGGCGAGCCAAATTTTGATTTTTACCTTGTTGAAGAAGAAATAATTTATACCGAAAATCTGGATTTAGAAAAGATAAATAAATATGATTTTATAATTTTTGCTTCAAAGCACCAGTCAGAAAAAGGAGACAAATCTTTTTCTATTCACGCGCCTGGAAATCCAAGAAATGCGGAGTTCGGAGGGTTACCTAAAAAAATGTGCAAAACTTCTGCGCTTTTCCAAAAACAAATTTTTGAAAAACTAAATTCAAATGTAAAAGAACACAGCTTAGATGAAAAATACAAAGTAACTTTGGAATGCACCCACCACGGACCTCTGATTGACAAGCCATGCATCTTCATAGAAATCGGCTCCTCTGAAATAGAATGGACAAATAGAAAAGCAGGATTTGTAATTGCAAAAACAATAAATCAAATAATTCAAGAATTTCGTGAGAATCCTTATAATGAAGTCGCGATAGGAATAGGCGGACCACACTACTGCCCAAATTTCAACAAAGTTCAATTGAATTCTAATGTTGCAGTTTCACACGTAATCCCCCAATATTCTCTTCCCATTGACGAAGAAATGATAAAACAGGCAATAGACAATACAGAAGAAGAAGTTGATTTTGCTTTAATTGATTGGAAAGGTTTAGGAAATTCAGAAAAAAGAAAACAGGTTTTAGAAATTCTTGACAAACTTTATGTTGAGCATAAAAAAACAAGTGAGATTGAGAAGTGAACGCCCAGAGCAACTCCCGACTTCGCACGGGTTATTATTTTCAATTACTTCCTACCACAAAGTCGCTTGGATTCGAAATTTAATATTTGGGTTTTAGCCCAAAGTCCATGGGACTTACAGCCCTATATACGCCCAGAGCAGGATTCGAACCTACGCACCCCGAAGGGTCTAGATTAGCAATCTAGTGCGTTAACCACTCCGCCATCTGGGCTTTTTGTAATCAGCAGAGTGGGAACCACTCGTTTGACCACGCCTGGACGAACAAATGAAAACTTTATAGGAGTTTACTTTCCGCCATCTGGGCATAATTTTATAACATTAGTAAGGTTTAAAAGTTTAATTACATCCCAATTATCATAGCGAGGTGGAGCAGTCTGGAGTGCTCGTCGGGCCCATAAGCAAATCCGTAGGATTTTCATTCCCACGCGAATGTCGCATAGGAAACCCGGAGGTCGTGTGGTTCAAATCCCACCCTCGCTATTTAATATTGAACAAAGTGAAATATTAAGGGGTTTGCGAATGCCTAAGATTATAATTTCAAATTCCGAGCGATTTCGAACACAATCTTTTTATACCTCCTTTTTTTTCAAACCCCATGTTTAAACTAGGAATTGATGATGCAGGAAGAGGCCCTGTAATTGGGCCAATGGTTTTAGCTGGTTGTTTAATAGATGAGAAAACAGAAAAAGAATTTAAAAAATTAGGTGTAACAGATTCAAAAAAATTAACCCCGAAAAGAAGAGATTTCTTGGTTGAAAAAATAAAAGCACAAGCAGAAACTTTTGAGATTATAAGGGTGTCTCCAATAGAAATCGACGGCAACGGCGAGTCAAGGACAAAACTAAACGAACTCGAAGCAATAGCAACAGCAAAAATAATAAACAGAATAAATAAGGGATATAAAAAATTAAAAGTTGTAGTCGATTGTCCCTCAACAAGCATAATTAAGTGG
>CAZGTS010000009.1:0-561 GCA_964528865.1 Candidatus Woesearchaeota archaeon | reverse complement strand
AAAAATAAAAAATCTATCAAACTTGGAAATTTCCTGTGAACACAAGGCAGATAAAAACCATATATCTGTTTCAGCTGCATCAATACTTGCAAAAGATGTTCGTGAAAAAGAAATGACAAAACTAAAAAAAATTTATGGTGATGAAATCGGTTCTGGTTACACTTCTGATTTATTGACTCAAAAATTTCTTGAGAAATTCGCAGAAAAACATCAGGATAAGGGAATTTTTAGGAAAACCTGGATAACTTGGAAGAACGCAGTTAATAAAATAGGACAGAGGAAATTGTTCTAAAAATGGCTGCAGTAGTTACAATAATAAATTATCAAGGTAAGATTTTAATTGGAAAGAAAAGATTAGACTCTCAAAAATATCTTCGAGGAGAATGGCACATTCCAGGAGAGACTATTGAACAAGAAGAATCAGATAAGCAGGCGTTGATTAGGGGGATAAGAGAAGAAGCAGGAATCGAAGTAAAAGTTGGTAGATATATTGGATATCATATAACTCCTTCAAGTAAAAAAGAAGCTCGTTGGTATGAATGTTTTTCTGAAACAGAAAAG
>CAZGTS010000008.1:2478-13376 GCA_964528865.1 Candidatus Woesearchaeota archaeon | reverse complement strand
AACAACGAGATAAAAAGAAACCTTGGATTGACTTTTCTAAGAGGAGATACAATTATCTTTATTTCTCCAGCGTCTACTGCTTTAAAGAAATAGCGTTGCCTTTGATTTTCGCTTGGGCTCAGTTATTTTAATTAGTGGATACTTTTCAATAATTATATAAACAATTTTTTCTTTTATATTTTATGACATCAGAAATTAAAATAACTTTTTTAGGAATATTTACACAGATTCTAACAGCGAGAGAAACTATCTCATAAATATTTCACAAAGTTTTTTCTCAACTTGTTTTATTTTTTTAAAATTAATTTCTCCTGCTTTGTAATTAATTTTAGATTTATGAATTGTAAATAAAATAGATGGTCTAATAAAACTATTTCTGTTTATGCTTCCTATTTGAAAGTCCTTGGAATCTAAATTTAATAAATCAGGATCTGGACGAGGTTGTCCTGTTATTTGGGCGAGAATAACATGCTCTCCTTTTAAATTTGCTACAACTAAACTCGGTCTTTTTTTAGACTTATCCACATCTGAAAAAGGGAATTGAAAGATTACCACATCCCCTTTTTTATAATTCATAAGTCTTTCCATGCTTCATCCTCTTCAGGGCTATCCCATGCTTCTGCCAGAACTTCTTCACTTGCTAACATAGAAAGCGTCGCATCACTTATTTTATTTTTTTGAAGAGGTCTTAATTCAACTCTATCTGGATAAGCAATAATACTAATTTTTGAACCTTCTTTTAGTCCAATTAAATTTCTCGCGATATTCGGAATACAAATTTGTCCTTTCTTTGTTATTGTTGCTGTTTTGATTTCTTTGATTTCGTTTTGCATTTTCTTAATAGTAAGAAAAGTAAGAAAGATTATATAAATGTTTTGTTTTTTCTCCAGCGTCTACTGCTTTAAAGAAATAGCGTTGCCTTTGATTTTCGCTTGGGCTCAGTTATTTTAATTAGTGGATACTTTTGAAGGTAAATTTTTATAAATAACTTTTCATATAGCTAATTCATGGCGGAAGGGGATAAATATAGTATTGAAGATTTGAGAAGAAGGACTATTGGTGTTTTGAAAGAAGGGGGTTTTCATGTGACTCCTAAAGGGGAAGTTCTTGAATCCTCTGGAGGAAAGATAATGATCGAAGCAAGGGTTGCTCCTTCTGGAAAAGTTAATTTATGTTGTAGTGAGAGGGATAATGAAACTAGATTAGTAAAATATTTAGATAGGAAAGGTTTTGATTATTCTGGAAAATGTTTTCAATAATTATATAAACAATTTTTTCTTTTATATTTTATGACATCAGAAATTAAAATAACTTTTTTAGGAACATCTGCGCAAATGCCGACTGCGAGAAGAAATCATCCAGCTGTGCTTTTGACTTATGAAGGAGAAAATATTCTTGTGGATTGTGGCGAGGGAACGCAGAGGCAGTTTCGTAAGGCGCGGTTGAATCCTTGCAAGGTGACGAGGATTTTGATTACGCATAGACATGGAGATCATGTTTTTGGTTTGCCTGGGTTGATTTCGACTCTTGATCATAGTGGGTACAATAAGACACTTTACATTTATGGTCCTCGGGGAATAAAAAGATTTTTGGAAAATTTTTTAGGTTTGAATTATGGCAAGTTAAATTTTGAACTAAAAATTGTAGAAATGGTTCCTAAAGGGATGACCTCCAATGCGAAAGGTGGAGGCCTAAAGTTTTTTGAAGGAAAGGATTTTTATTTAGAAGCAGAAAAAATGGAACATGGGCTTCCTACAAATGCTTATACTTTTGTGAAAAAAGGGCAAAGAAGAATTGATAGGGCTAAATTGAAAAAATCAAAATTGCCTTCTGGACCTTTGATGAAGAAATTAAAAGAAGGAAAAGATATTGTTTATGAAGGGAAGAAATATTTGGCAAAGAATTTGACTTATAGCGAGGGAGATAAAAAGATTTCTTTTGTTTTAGATACAAAGGTAAATAAGAATATTGTACCTTTTGTAAAGGATTCTGATTTGTTGATTTGTGAATCTAGTTTTGGAGATGATTTAAAAGATTTAGCAAAAGAGCATTTGCATTTGACAGCAAAGCAAGCAGGAGAAATTGCAAAGAAGTCAAAGTCTAAGAAATTAATTTTGACACATATTAGTCAGAGATATGATAAGGATATAAAAAAACTTTTAGCAGAAGCGAAAAAGGTTTTTAAGAATTCTTCTGTTGCAGAGGATTTTGATAGTGTTGAGGTTTGAAATTCGAAAATATTTCACGACCCTGCACGGCTTTAGTAGGTAAACTTATTTTTTGCCTACCACGAAGTCGCTCGACCTTAGTGCACAAAATCGCGGAAGAGCGAGATGAAGTATAAAGAAAGCAGAGACCGGGAAGCTCACGACCTTGCACGGCTTATTAATATTTTAATTACTGCCTACCCCAAAGTCACTCGTCGAACCCTCGGGTTCTAATTCATTCTGATGGTGTTTGCAACACCATAAAGCAGAGACCGGGATTCGAACCCGGGAAAATTCGGGCTGCAACCGAATGCAGTAACCGCTGTGCCATCTCTGCATGGCCCTGACAGGATTTGAACCTGCGACCTACTGCTTTCTTCTTTCCTTAAAGGAGGAATAAAGGGAGTTCCCTTTCTTCTTAGAAGGCAGTCGCTCTATCCAAGCTGAGCTACAGGACCTTTACGAATACCGCGAAGTTTGGATATCCAAGCCGAGGTATTACGCGAGTCTCTTTAGCCCTTGACTGCGAGCGTGGTGCCGAGTTGGGCTACAGGACCTTAATTATAAAGATTAAAGAATTGTATTTAAAGTTTTGGAATAATTATTTTAAATAGAAATTTATTTAGTTCTTCGCTTATATCGTCTTTCAATTGCTAGAAGAATCATTGCTCCAAAAATTGTGAGCATAAACACATAAATGAACTTGCTGTTTTTCGCGTAATTGAGAAGTGCTTCTTCATCATCTTTATCTGGGCTTATTCCTCCTGTTAGTCCTGTTCTTCCCAATGTGCTATCATCTATAGCAGCAATTACTTGTCCTGTTCCAGATAAGCCCACTTCTCCTTTAGTAAATAGAATCTCATTATTATCTCTAACCTTGGTGTTATAAACTCCTTCAGGAGCAACTAATCTATAAGAAATTGATTCCCCGATATTTAGATTTGGAGTTTTTGTTCCTATTGTGTCCCCTATTATTATGTTAATTTCTTCATCATAGACTGTGTTTCCAATGTTTGTTAAAATTAATTTTTCTCCTTTAATTTTTATATCAATTAATTTATTATCAAGTATTTTGAATGTTTCTATTATTTTTGTATCTTTATATGTTGCGATTATTTCACCTTTTCCTGCTAAAATATTTTCAGGCAATTTTATTTGTTCAGGATTGCTTGATTTAATTGTTATTTCTTTTATTATCTTTTCTTGAATATCTTTAAGAATTAATGATAGTTCGTCTTGAATTGGATTATTATTTGAGTCACGAATAATTATGTTTAAGGTAATTGTCTCTCCTGGTTTAAAAAATTTCTCTTCAGGAATTGTTGATACTTCTAATTTGTAACTTTGAGCCATTATCAGAGAAGTAAAGAGTATTATGGTGAAAATGAAGATTAATGCTTTTTTCATACTTATTATTATTTTTGAATGTATTTAAATATTTTGATTATTTTTGGTAAAGTATTTAAAATAGAATTCATTTTATTTTTTATGAAAAGAAAAAAGAGGATTAGAAAAGAAGAAGTTATTACTTATTCTTTTATTTTGTTATTCTTATTTATTATGATGATAGGATTATATCAATTAGGAGGAGGTATTACTGGTTTTGCAGTTTATGAGCAAGATGAGCAAACAGAATTTGATGAGGGAACTTATAGTGATGCAGAATGGAATGGAAGTGCTGTTGTTCTTTCTAGAACTAATTTAACTGGAGTTTATACTTCTAAAATTTTTGATGCAGGAGCAGATGCTATTTGGAATAACTTAAGTGCGGAGTATATTGTTTCTCAAGGATTTGATAATTATTTGGTATCAGCTTTCCATTCAGGATCTAATGTAACTGAAGTTTTTGATTTAGATGAGACATATTATTTAGCAGATATGAAAGACCCAAGTAAAATTTTTTATCTTAATTTTTCTGATGATTTAATTAATAATTCTGTTTTGAAAATATATGCTAAAAAAGATAACGGAGTAACTATTGGAATTTATGCTCTGTCGGATTCTGCAGGTGTTAATCCTTTTGGTATTTTTATAGTAGATTCTGTAACAGGAGAATGGTATAATGTTACTTTAAATATTGATTCTTCTACAAATACCATATGGATTGGAGAAGGAATTGGAAGTGGAACAGATCCAAAAGATGAATTTGATTATGTTTATGCAGAAATTCCTGGAAGTAATTTGTCTTTCCAAGTAAAAAATTGTTCTGCTTCTGATTGTTCTGATGCAAGTTTTGTAGATGCTGATTTAGATAATTTAAATTTAGTTTCACAATATTTTCAATATCAAGTAAGTTTTTCAAGTCCTGCTTCAGGGACAAGTCCTGGTTTGTCAAGTGTGGCCCTTGATTATGATTTATTAGATTCTTCTTCTCCGCAAATTTCTTTTTCTTCTTCAACAGAAGAAGCAGGAGAATATAATCAAGATTGGATTAATGTGGGGGTTGATGTTATAGATGATAGTCAAACATATAGTTTTATTAATTTTGATAATTCTTTAATTAGTTTTTTGAAATTAAATGATACTGGAGCAACAATAAAAGATTATTCTGGGAATAATTATGATGGAACAATTAATGGAGCAATTTCTACAACTGGGAAATTTGGAGATGCTATAGAATTTGGTAGTGGAGATTATATTAATTTTGGAAATATTAATAGTTTTGAAAGAACAGATAACTTTAGTTATTCATTTTGGATGAATACAGATTCAACTACTAGTTATATAACAATTATATCAAAGACACCCTATGGTTCTTGGCACGGACAGGAATTGTTTGTTGTTAATGGTAAACTTAGATTATATTTGATTGGGGCAGCAGAGCAAATAGAAGTTAGTAGTACAGCTATTGTTAATACTGGAAGTTGGAAACATATTATTATTAATTATGATGGAAGTAATAGTGCTTCTGGAGTAGATATTTATGTAGATGGTGTTGAAGGTTCTTCTGGTTCTGGAACATTAACAACTTCTATTGTTAATTCTAATAATTTTCAAATAAGTGGGAGGGCTGGAAATAATAATTGTTTTGAAGGTGTAATTGATGAAGTTTTAATTTTTGATAGGGTTTTGAGTGGTGATGAAATTTCTGCATTGTATTCGGCTTCATCTTATTCTAATAATTTTACGGATTTGGGTGTTGGAGATTATGAATTTTATGCTTATGCTCAGGATGTTTATGGTAATGAAAATCAAACTGAGGTAAGAACGGTTTCTTTAACTGACAACATGGCTCCTGCAATAAATTTGATTGAACCTCAGAACCAATTATATCTTTCTAATGAATCTCTTGCCTTGGATTTGACAGTTGTTGATAGCGAGGATAATTTAGATTCTTGCTGGTATAATTTAGATGGGGGGGAAAATACAAGTTTGGAGAGTTGTGCGAATACAACTTTTGATGTTTTTGGGGATGGAAATTATGTTTTGACAATTTATGCGAATGATTCTTTAGGATTAGAATCAAGTGATAGTGTTGGTTTTGATGTTGATTCAACAGGAGTTTCTGTTTTAGTTACAGAGCCGACAGGAGAGAAAACTTCTAGAACTGAAATTTCTATAACTTATACTGCAACAGGAGATGATTTGGTTTGTTGGTATAATGTTAAAACTTCTGTTGGAGGAGATGTTCTTGATAATACAACTCTTGTAAATTGCACTAGTTCAAGTTTTAGTGTTTCAACTGACGGAGATTATGTTTTTAATTTATATGTGAATAATAGTTTTGGAAGTTTTGATTTAAATAGTTCTTCTTTTTCAGTCGATACTTCTGAAGAAACAGTTATTGTTACACCTCCTTCTTCTGGCGGAGGAGGCGGAGGAGGCGGAGGGACAGTTGTTCTTGCAGGAAGGAATAAGGTGGAAATTACTCCTCTTTCAAATTTAGTTGTAAATCTTGGAGACACTAAAAAATTAACATTGAATGTTAAAAATATTGGAACTAATTTTTTAAATGATTGTAAGATTAAAGCAAGTTCTTGGCTTTCTTCTGATGAATTAAAGAATTTAGCTGCTGGAGAAGAATCTGATTTTGACTTTGATTTAAATGTTTTAGATGATGTGGAATCAGGAGAATATACATTGGAGGTAATTTTTGAATGTAAAGGATTGGAGAAATCTGTTGATTTTATTGTTGAGGTTATAGAGCAAAAATTGTTGTTTGAATTAATTAATGTTGAGAGAATAAGTGATGAGGAAGTTAAGATTGTTTATTTGTTAGAGGAATCTTCAGGAATAGAACAAGAAGTTGAGTTGCAGTTTTTGATTTTAGGAAACAGAGAGGAGAAAGCAGCAGAAATTAAAGAGACTAAGATTATTTCTGCTAATTCTAAGGAAGAGTTTGAAATTTTAATATCAGTAGATTCTGCTTTGGAAGGGGATTTGAATTTATTAGTTAATTTGAATTCTGAAACTTATTCTACTTTTGTTCAAGAGAACATTATTTTAGGAAGTCCTATAAGTGGTTTTTCTGTATTTGGTGATGCTAGTGATTCAGATAATATTCTTAGCGGAACTTTTATTTTCTTGTTTTTGATGTTTGCATTTTTTATGGTTAGAAGAATTTTGAAACATAGGAAGAAATCTAAAAAATAATTAATTTTAAATAGGTGTAGTGGTTAAGTTTTTTAATGGCTTTTATAGTTAAGAAGAAAATCAATGGAAAAGATTATTATTATCTTAATGAAAATAAACGTGTTGGTGACAAAGTAAAAACAAAAACTTTGGCTTATTTAGGGAAAACAAAAAAAGATGCTGAAAAGAAAAAGATAGAGATAATGAAGAAGATTAAGGGAGGAGAAGTTGAAAGGAAAGTTGAGAATAAGTTAAAGCATGAAGAAATTTCAATAGAGGGACTTGCGAATTTTTGCAAGAGAAAAGGTTTTGTTTATCAAAGTGCGGATATTTATGGAGGATTTGCAGGATTTTGGGATTTTGGGCATTTAGGCGTTGAATTAAAAAATAATTTGAAACAAAATTGGTGGGATTATTTTGTGAGACAGAGAGAAGATGTTGTGGGTATTGATGGGAGCATAATCACTAATCCTAAAGTTTGGAAGGCTTCTGGACATGAAGATAGTTTTAGTGATGTTTTTGTAATTTGTAAAAAATGTAAAAAAACAGATAAAGTGGATAAACACGAAATTGGGAAAGTTAAATGTTCATTTTGTGATGGAGAAATTGATTGGGAGAATATAAAAGAAATTAAACAAATGTTTAAGACTAATGTAGGAGGAGATAGTTTTGCGTATTTGAGACCTGAGACTGCTCAATTAATTTTTACTAATTTTAAATATGTGCAAGAGAATGCTCGTATGAAATTGCCTTTTGGTATTGCCCAGATTGGAAAATCTTTTAGAAATGAAATTGCTCCTAGGGATTTTTTGTTTAGGTTAAGAGAGTTTGAGCAGATGGAAATTGAATATTTTGTTGATCCTTTTGAATCTTGTCTTTATAAAATTGGAGACACAGAAATTTTTATTTATTCTGAGGAAATGCAAAAAACAAAAAAAGATTTTGTTAAGATGAAATTTAGTGAAGCGCATAAAAAGAAAATTATTAAGGCAGATTGGCATGTGTATTGGCTTGAACAAATGTTTTTGTGGTTTGTAAATCTTGGAGCTAATCCGAATAATTTTAGATTAAGACAACATATTAATGATGAGAAATCTCATTATGCTGTTGATACTTGGGATTTAGAATATAATTTTCCTTTTGGTTGGAAAGAATTGCAGGGAATTGCAAATCGTTCTGATTTTGATTTAACCCAACATCAAAAATATTCGGGAAAAGATATGAGAATTTTGAATAATAAAGGAGAAAAAATTATTCCTTCTGTTGTTGCTGAACCAAGTCAAGGTGTTGAGAGAGCATTTCTTGTTTTTATGTTTGATGCATATGCAAAAAATGAAAAAGGAGAAATTGTTTTAAAGTTGTCTCCAAAACTTGCACCAGTTAAAGCTGCGATTTTCCCGATTGTTAAACAGCCAGAATTTGAAAAAATTTCTGAAGATGTTTTTAATGATTTAAAAAAAGAATTTAATGTTATTTATGATTCATCTGGAAGTATTGGAAGAAGATATGCACGTAACGATGAAATTGGAACTCCTTTTTGTATAACAATCGACGGAGATTCTGTAAAAGATAAAGATGTGACTATTCGTGATAGAGATACTACGAAACAAATTCGTGTTAAAGTTTCTGAACTTAAAGATGTGTTAAGAAAATTAATTAATGGAGAAATTGAATTTGTTGATGCAGGTAAATTTGTAAAATAATTTTTTGTCGACGGAAAATTGAATAATAAGATTAATAAAGATAAAATCTTTATTAACTTAAAACTTTTACAATTAAAAAATAAATTGCAAAAGTTTTTTAAACAACGTTTACATAATATAATTAATTAAATTGAGGTGATGTGATATGGCAAAAGCTAAAACACCAAAACAGATTTCGAAAAATATAGGAACCCTTCGTAATAGAATGAAAAAGTTGAAATCTACTGAGAAAAAAGTTAAGAAGAAAGAAGCAGTAGTAAAAAAGAAAATAAAGAAGAAGGTAGTTGCTAAGAAGAAAGCTGTGAAAAGAGTTGTAAAAAAGGTTGTAAAAAAGAAAGCAATGAAAAGAAAAGCAGTTAAGAAAAAGGTTGTGAAGAAAAAACCAGTTCGAAAGAAAGTCGTTAAGAAAAAAAGACGATAATTAAATGTATTTTTTTATTTTTTAAATATCTTTTTAAACTGAAAGTTTCTTGATTCTTTTATGGATGAATGTATTTTTTGCAAGATGGTTAGAGGTGAAATTCCTTTTGGAAAAGGAAAAATCTGGGAAGATGAAAATTTTATTGCTTTTTTAGATGTTAATCCTATTACAAAAGGGCATACACTTGTGATTCCTAAAAAACATTTTGAAAATATTTTTGAAGCTTCTGATGAAATAGCTGGAAAAATTAATTTAGTTTGTAAAAAGGTTGCAATATTATTAAAAGAAAAATTTAATGTTAATGCTGTTAATATTGTGAATGCTTCTGGAAAGGTGGCTCAACAGAGTGTTTTTCATTTGCATTATCATGTTATTCCGCGGAGAGAAAGTGATGGTTTGGATTTATGGTTTCATAAAAAAGATGAACATAAATAATTCTTTAATATAATGGCTCTGGGGAGTGCTGACCTCCCGACCTTCGCCTTTCTCAAACTTGTTTTGAGGAAATGAAAATCCTCTGGATTTACTTTCATGAGAGCGACGCTCTACCGCTGAGCTACAGAGCCAATTTTAAAAGAAAACTACAATTTAAAAGTTTTGAGGTAAAGATTATAAATGGCTTTTTCTTAAAAAAGTTATGGAAGAGATAATTTCCGCATTGCCCCAAAGCATCACAAAGATTATTGCTGCATTAGGAGGAGTAATTTTTCTTTATCTTTTTTTCCAGATACTCTCTTTAGTTTTTAATAGACGAAAGAAAAAAATTTTAGAATTGATTAGAAAAGATTTGAATAGAATAGAGAAAAAAATTGATATTTTAAAGAGTATACCAAGTGAGGGCAAGAGAACCTTTAACAAGGCGAATGAGAAGAAAAGGAATAAATAACACTATTTCATAGGGATGATATCCAAGGATAGAAGCCTCAGGTGTACACCGCCTCACTACGTTTCCAGTACGAGAATACCGCCTCGTCAAGAAGGCCCCGGGCATACAAAAAAAAATGGCATGAGAATCTGTTGCACAGGCAAGATCTGCAAACAGGTCTTGAAAAATTTTCAACGAAAATTTTTACTAAGGGCAAAAAATAATTATTGGTTTTGTTTTTCTTGTTTTTTTGTTCTTGCTAAAAATCCTGCTATTTGATTTCTTAATTTTTTACTTGGCATTGTATTCTTAAGAATTTTCTTATTTTTATCAAAACTTTCAGTAAATTCAACACCTTTTTTTAAAAAAGTGTTGGCTGATTTTCTCACTAATTTTGATTTTATTTTACCCATGTAAAATCTGGTTGTTCTTAGTTTTTAAAAGTTTTTATTCTATCTTTTCTATTTCAGATAAATTTTTTACCGCTTTGATTAAACTATCTATTTTTTTTAGAGGTTCTCCTAAACTTAAGACAATATATTTTAAATTAAATTCTGTGGCTTTCTTGTGAGCTTTTATAATGTCCGCCTCGCATATTCTTTTTTTATTGTATGCAACAAGAAGTTTTTCTTCTTCTTTAGTTTTTACACGTAAAACCAAATCATTTTTACCAAAGTTTTCAATATCTAAAATTTCAATTGACCGCTTAAACAGAAACTCTTTAACTTTATTGAAGAATTTATCGTTATTTTTTTTTGTTATAGTTCTTTTTTTAGCAGAAGTTTTTGCTGTTTTTTGTTTGTCGAAAATATTTAACTCTTGTTTCTCTAGAGTTTTTTCTTTTGATTTTTCTTCTTTTGGAAGAGAGATTTCTTCTTCTGGCTTTTTTTTGTCTTCTTGTTGTGGGACTTTTTCCATAGGTTTAATTTTTGGAAATTCAAATTCATTTTTAGGAATTGTGAAATATCTCCAGAAAATCTCTTCATCTTTTTTAAAAGCTATTGCAAAATCTTTTATTTCTCTTAATGCAATTCTAATTGCTGGAACTTGCTCCTCGTCTTTTAAAAATTTCTTTTTTTTTAATAATTCAAATGCTTCTTTTTCTTTGCTTTTGAGGTGTTGTGAAAATC
>CAZGTS010000008.1:0-2367 GCA_964528865.1 Candidatus Woesearchaeota archaeon | reverse complement strand
TTTTTCAGAAAGTAATTCAGATAAGAATGCTGATGCAAAGAGCATGCTTAATCCTGTTTCACTCGCGATATGAACTGGCAAGCTGGGCCCTCTTTTTTTAAAAGTAAGCATAATTTTTTCTTTAATGTTTGAAGTATCTTGAGTTGGCATGTCAGAAATAAAGAGAGATAGGTTATAAATATTATGGGTTAAGGTTTCACCCACTTGACTTCATAATAAGTTATGTCTCCTTCTTCGTCGACAATTGCCAGAAGCAGGTTTTTTTTTGTTGAATGTGCAACTCTATTTTTTGCGGAGAATTCTGGCCAAGTTAATCTTTTTGATTCGTGGTCTGCGAAGACAATCCATTTTGCGTGTTTGTTTCCAGGTTTTGCATCTTTGTCATAGACGCGGAAATCTGCTCCGAACTTTAAAGCAGTTTTTACAATATAACCTTTTTCTCTTAAGTCTTTGAATACAGGATATTTGATTTGAATTTTTTTATCAATTCTTTTTAATTTGTTAATTAATTCTTTTTCTGATATTTTTTTGTTTCTTGAAAATATTTCTATTTTGTTTTTTTCAATTAAGAATAATGCTTCTGAAAGAGAATATTGGATTTTTCCTCTTACTGGTTCTCCAAAACAACTTTTTTTGTAAAGTGAATGAGCTTCAGATGCGTTGCTGGAAATTATTTCTCCTATGATGTGTGTTTGTATTTTATTCATAAATAATTTAATGAGAGAGAATATTTAAAAGTATTGAATAGGTATTTATTTTATGAGTTATAATTTTAAAAAAATAGAAAAGAAATGGCAGAAGAAGTGGGAACGAGAAAAAGTTTTTGAAGTGGATGTTAAGAAGAAATCGAAGAAATTTTATTTGATGGAAATGTTTCCGTATCCGTCTGCTTTGGGGTTGCATTTGGGTCATGCACTAAATTATACTATTGGAGATATTCTTGCGCGTTTCAAGAGGATGAATGGGTTTAATGTTTTGTATCCTATGGGTTTTGATTCGCTTGGATTGCCTGCAGAGAATGCGGCGATTAAGGCAGGGGAACATCCAAAGTCTTATACTGCAAGAGCAATTAGGAATTATATTAAACAGATGAAGGATTTGGGTTTGAGTTATGATTGGAGTAAGTTGGTAAATTCAATGGAGCCAGAATATTATAAATGGAACCAGTTATTTTTCTTGAAATTTTTAGAAAAGGGTTGGGCTTATAGAAAAAAGGCTGTAGTTAATTGGTGCTCTAAATGTAATACTGTTTTGGCGAATGAGCAAGTTGTTGGTGGTTGTTGCTGGAGGCATAAAGATACAGGGATTGAGATTAAACATTTGGAGCAATGGTTTTTAAAAATTACAGATTATGCTGATGAGTTATTGAATTGTATTGATGATTTGCAGTGGCCTCAGAAAATTAAGACAATGCAGAAAAATTGGATTGGGAGAAGTGAGGGGATAGAGATTAAATTTAATATTAATGGAAAAGATTGGAATATTTTTACAACACGTCCTGATACAATTTTTGGAGTTACATTTATGGTTATTTCTGCACAGCATGAAAAGTTAATGGAGTTGGTTACTGAAAAGCAGAAAAAAGAGGTTGAGAAATTTCTGCACTGCTCGATGTACCCCAAAATATCTGGGGCAAAAAAGTTAAAATCTATTAATGAGCAAGAGCAGGAATTTATGGAGAAGGAAGGTGTTTTTACTGGTTCGTATGCAGTTAATCCGATTAATGGAGGGAAAGTTCCGATTTATGCAGGAAATTTTGTTGTTGCCGAGTATGGCTCTGGAATGGTAATGGGAGTTCCTGCGCACGACCAACGAGATTTTGATTTTGCTAAGAAATATGGATTGGAGATTAAGGAAGTTGTAAAAGGAGGAAATGTGAAAGAACAATCTTATGTTAGTACAGGGAAATTGGTCAACTCAAAAAAGTTCAATGGTTTAGATAATGAAAAAGCAAAAGAAGAAATTACAAAATTTTTAGATAAGAATAAGTTAGGAAGAAAAAAAGTTCAGTTTAAGATGCGTGATTGGTTGATTTCTCGTCAGAGATATTGGGGGACGCCGATTCCAATTGTTTATTGTGAAAAGTGCGGGATTGTCCCTGTTGATGAAAAAGATTTGCCGATTAAATTGCCTGAGAAAGTTAAGTTTGGAAAAGGCAACCCTCTTGCGACAAATGAAAAGTTCGTAAATGTGAAATGTCCGAAGTGCAGAGGAAACGCCCGAAGAGAAACAGACACGATGGATACGTTTATTGATTCGTCTTGGTATTTTATGAGGTACCCTGATAATAAAAATTCTAAAGAACCTTTTGATAAAAAGATTGAGGAAGATTGGTTGCCTGTTGATCAGTATATTGGGGGAATTGAA
>CAZGTS010000007.1:0-13629 GCA_964528865.1 Candidatus Woesearchaeota archaeon | reverse complement strand
CCTAACAGGAAACGACGCAATAGAACAAGTGAAAAACTTTGACTGGGAAATCGGCATTGACGGAATCATTCTCACAAAAGCAGACATTGACGAAAAAGGCGGCACAGCCCTATCAGTCGGCTATGTCACAAAAAAACCAATTCTTTATTTAGGCACTGGCCAAGAATATGATAAGATTGAACCCTTTGACAAACAGAAATTTATTAGACGATTAGGATTGTAAATAACTCTTCACTAATTTGGAAGTATTATCAAAGGAATCTAACTGAAATTGAGTTAGACAAAAAGTAGTATAATTTCCAACAACAACCCCCATTAAATGTACTAATTTTCTACCTACATTTTCCTCTTCAATAAAATGTTTTTCCCTTCTCATCCATTCCCTAATATTAAAAACATCGTGATTTCTTTTTCTCGCCATAATTACTCTTTGTTCAGCTAAATTATATCCAAACAAAAAATCTTCTTTTATTTGATTAACTTCCATAATTAAACTACTTCTCCTTAATTTAAAAATATTTATATTCAAACCAAAACCTTATTAATTCTCTATTTACTCTTCTTACTATGTTAGAAAAACTAGGAGAAGTCTTAAAAAAAGCAACAAACAAAATAGCAAATGCTATCTTCTTAGATAAAAATTTAGTGGACACCATAGTAAGAGATTTGCAAAGAGCCCTGATTGAAGCAGATGTAAATGTTATCCTTGTAAAACAATTATCAGATAAAATCAAAAAAGCAGCAATTGACGAAAGAATCAAAGAAATAGATAAAAAAGAGCACATCATAAAATTATTACATGACGAACTTGTGCAAATTCTTGGGGAGCACAAACAATTGAAATTGCAAAAGCAAAACAGAATTATGCTCATGGGATTATATGGTGCAGGAAAAACAACAACAATTGCAAAGCTTGGAAATTATTATGCTAAGAGGGGAAACAAAGTTGCCTTGGTTGGTCTGGATGTTCATAGACCTGCTGCAAAAGAGCAATTAAAACAACTTGCTGAAAAAAACAAATTAACTGCTTTTATAGAATTTGAAGAAGACGATGCAATCAAAACTTGGAAAATTATTGAACCAAAATTAAAAGATTACAATGTTATTCTGATTGACACTGCAGGACGGCATAATTTAGACAGAGAATTAGCAAAAGAAATAAAAGACTTGAACAAATACATTAATCCAACAGAATCAATTTTAGTAATGCCTGCGGATATTGGACAAGCAGCAAAAAAACAAGCGCAAGAGTTCAAAGATGCTGTGGATATTTCAGGCGTAATAATCACGAGAATGGATTCTTCTGCAAAAGCAGGAGGCGCCTTAACAGCCTGCGCAGAAACCAAAGCACCAGTTTATTTTATTGGAACAGGAGAGAAAGTAAATGATTTAGAAGAATTTAATCCAAAATCATTTTTATCAAGATTATTAGGAATGGGTGATTTACAAAATCTAATTGAAAAAATAAAGTCTGTAACAGATGAAGACAAACAAAAGAAAATCCAAGAAAAACTTAAACAAGGAAAACTTTCTCTTGAAGATGTTGTCGAGCAAGTAAAATCAATGGGTGCTCTTGGGGGTTTTGATAAAATAAAATCAATGATTCCTGGCTTGGGCAGTGCAAAAATCCCAGAAGGTGTTTTAGAAACTCAGCAGGAGAAAATCTCAAAATGGGAGCACATTATAAAATCAATGACTCCAGAAGAAAAAGAAAACCCAGAAATATTTGATGATAAAAAAACCGCTGTCTCAAGAATTAACAGAATCGCACGCGGTGCAGGAGTAAACAACTCAGAAATTCGTTCTTTGTTAAAACAATACAAAATGCTCAATGAAATGATTAAAGGCGGAGCAGACATGGACATGTCACAAGGAATGAGTCAGAAACAAATGATGAAACTTGCTAAAAAATTTAGTGGGAAAAAAATTAGGAGGTTTTGAATGAAAAATTTTAAATTAAAAAATATGGCTCGTGGGTGGTTTATAGGAAATTTTCCAAGCGCTGCTTTTCAAACAGATAAATGCGAATCCACATACAAATATTTTAAAGAAGGGGAAACCCCAAAAAAACATTTCCATAAAATATCTACAGAAATAAATCTTATTACAACTGGAAAAGCCCTGATAAATAAAAAGGAATTTAGAAAAGGAGACATATTAGTTGTAGAACCAAAAGAAGTTATATCTTTCAAAGCTTTAACAGATACAACAATTATAACTATTAAAATTCCAAGTATCCCCGACGATAAATATCTTGTTTAAAATGATCCAACAAAAACTAATCGCCCAAGGCGCAGAGGCAAAAATCATTCTTTCAAATGATTTTGTAATTAAAGACAGAATAAAAAAATCTTATAGAATTCCAGAACTTGATAATAAAATTAGAAGACGCAGGACAAAATCAGAAACAAAACTTCTTCTCAAATCTTCTAAAATAATTAATTCTCCTGCACCTTTTTTTGAACCCCAAGTAAGTTATCAAATAAAAATGCCTTTCATAAAAGGAAAAAAACTTTCAGAACATCTTGACAAATTTGATTTGAAAAAGCAGAAACAAATCTGCAAACAAATCGGAGAATCAATTGCAAAACTTCACGAGCACGACATTATCCATGGAGATTTAACAACTTCAAATATGATATTACAAAAAAACAAAATCTTTATTTTGGATTTCGGTCTTGGTTTCATCTCAAGAAAAATTGAAGACAAAGCAGTGGACATTCATCTCCTTAAACAAGCACTTGAAGCAAAACATTTTCAACATTGGGAAATTCTCTTTAAAGAAATAAAAAACTCTTATAAAAAATATCCGGAGTCTGAAAAAGTTTTTCAAAGATTACAAGCAGTTGAAAAAAGAGGAAGATATAAAAATTAATTTTTATTTTTTCTTCTATCTAAAATACCTTTTATTCCAAAACTAGCACTCATCACTAAACCCCCTGCTAAAAAATAAGCAACATCTTCTATTTCAATTTGACAAACATTATCATTATATAATTCTGCTGCGATATAAACTGAATTAACTACAATTTGTGTAACTGTTTTAGCCTTACCATAATCATTTGCCCGGATATTTGATTTAACGACTTCATCTTTATGACATAAATCAGGGTCCCACACAGCCTTACTAGCTTCTTCAACTTGTTTAGTAATACCTCCTCTTTGTTTTTGAGAAATAAAATCAACAATAAAATTTCCAGCCATTGCAAGAGGCAAAGAATACCCTACTCTAGCGAATTCTTGTATAGTAACATATCCTCCAACAAGAACATTTTTTGCCTTGTCTAATAAGGGGTCTAATTTAGCTCCTTCAACAGTTTTTAAGTTCCATTTTCTAGCAAGTTTACCATCAACATAATCACAAGCATATCCTGTTGCAATTAAACCAGCACCATAAAGGCTTGTAGAAGGATTTACTAATAAAGTAATTCCTGCCCCAGTAGATATTGCTCCATAAGCAGAAACCCTATTAGGATGAAAAATTTTCTTTAATAATCCTTTTGCTTCCATTATCGCCTTAAAATTAAACTGCTTAAAAAGATTTCTATAATAATAAAAATAGCCCCTCTAGAATCTTCGAAGAGGTCCTCGTGCCGGGAACGCAGTGAGGCGGTATCGAACCTTGGTTCGAATCAATAGCCCCTCCAGGATTCGAACCTGGGTCCCAGCCTTTCTTTATTTTCTATCTTATTTCAAAGGGCTGTATACTTGACCGCTGTACTAAGGGGCTATGAAAATCAAACCCCTTAAGAATTTATAAAATTAACTAATCCTCAAAACAACTTTTATAAAAAATAGTCCGATTAATATCTTGCTTCTTAGGATTAATCCACCTAAAAAATTTCTTCAACTTCACAGGCTTGTATTCTTCTCCAATCAACGAAGCTGCAAGACGATTATATTCCTGACTTCCCTCGGATTTAGGTTTGTGAATAGTTGAAGGAGTAAATTCAGACAATGCTTTCAACACTTCAACATCGTGTGGAATCATTGCCATCACAGGCACCTCTGCTGTCCTCTCAATATCATCCAACGACAATTCAAAATTTTTATTATAAACTTTATTGATAACCAAACCACTTATTGGCGTCCCTCTCTGCCTCGCAATCTTCACAGATTTCATAGTCATTCCCAAAGTAGGATAATCTGGCGTAGTCACAACAAGCAATTCATCTGAAGCCAAAATCACAGCCAAAGTCTCCTCATTCAACGACGGCGAAGAATCAATAAGAATGACATCATACCTCTTTTTCAAAAGATTAATCTTATCCTTCAACTTCAAAATATTAATCTCCGACCTATAAACTATTGAAGAAGGAATTAAATCAAAATTATCTAATTTATAAATCGCTTGATTAATATTTGCCTTCCTACTTAAAACATCTTGAAGACTCACCTCGGGGTCAATTAAATCCAAATGCAAACCCAAATTAGGCGCAGAAAAATTCGCATCCACAAGCAACACCTTTTTACCAAATCCTGAAATCGCAGCCCCCAACGCAGCAACAACAGACGTCTTTCCTACACCTCCTTTCAAACTAACAACACCAATAACCTTCCCCATAATTTAAATAAATTCCTTACATTTAAAAATTCTTCTAAAAGGTGACACCAAAACTTTAAAAATGAAAATTTCAATCTAATGTAATGCCTAAAGAAAAACTTAAAGAAATAAAAAAAGCTAAAAGATTATCACAATTAGAATTTGAAAAAAAAGTATTGGAACTTTCTGAAAAAGGCCTAACTTCTGAAAAAATAGGAGAAGAACTTCGAAAACAGAAAATTCATCCAAAAGAATATAGTAAAAAAATCTCGAAAATACTTGGAGAAAAACATATTAATCCGGATTTAAAGAATGTCGAAGCAAAATTGGAAAGAGTCAAAAAACATTATGAAAAAAACAAGCAAGACAAAAGAGCAATGAGAGAAAAAGATAGAATCTTTGCACAACTTAGAAAACTCAAAAAATATTTTAAGATTGAAACAAAAAAGAAATAATTATTGATATTCTTAAGAACAGATTAAAAGAGGACCATGATAAAAAATTCTTTAAATGAACAAATAAAATTTGTAGCAGAAAAATTCTTAAAAGAATCTGAAAACAAAGAAATACAAGTGATAAGTCATTTTGACACAGATGGAATTACTTCAGCTACAATAATGATTCAAACATTAAAAAAATTAGACAAAAAATTTTCTGTAAAAATTGTAAAAAGTTTAGAAGAACAATTCATCTTAAAGATTCCAAAAAACAAAATAACTATTTTTTTAGATTTAGCGTCGGGAAGCTTGCATCATATTGAAAAATATCTAAAAAATGTTTATATAATTGACCACCATGAAATTACTCAGGAAATTCCAGAAGATATCCACATAATAAATCCTGAACTTTATGAAAAACAAAAAATAAGCGCGTCTAGTTTGGTTTATCTTTTCTGCAACAATTTAGGTAAAGAAAATAAGGACCTAGCAAAATTAGCCGTACTTGGAATGGTGGGAGACCTTCTAGAAAAAGAAATAGACAAACTAAATAATAACATACTTGAAGATGGAGAAATAAAAAGAAAAAGAGGGTTGTTAATCTATCCTTCAACTAGGCCTTTAAACAGAACATTAGAGTTCTGTTCAAATCCGTTCATACCAGGAGTAACAGGAGACATAAAAGGAGTTCTTGAATTATTAAGAGAAGTTGGATTAAATCCAATTAAAGGAAAGTACAAAAATCTAATAGAATTGAATTCAGAAGAAATGGAAAAACTAGTTACTGCAATAATATTGAGGAACCCAAAAGCGAAACACAAAGAGATGATTGGAGATATTTTTTTAATAAAACTATTCAATAAACTTGAAGATGCAAGAGAATTAAGTGCAATGGTTAATGCATGTTCAAGATTCGGAGAGCCATGTATAGCAATACAACTATGCATGGAAATTACAAACGCAAAAAAAAGAGCAGAATTAATACATGCCAAACACAAACAATTTATTATCTCTGGTTTGAAATTTGTATCAGAAACAGAAAAAATAAAAGGGAATGGTTTTGTAATAATCAACGCAAAAGACAAAATAAAAGACACAATCACAGGAACAATTGCGAGTATTCTTTCAAAATCTTCTTTATATAAAGAAGGAACAATAATAACCACAATGGCTTATTACGACGATAAAATAAAAGTTTCTTCAAGAACAGTTGGAAAAAATGGAAGGAATGTGAGAGAAATTCTGGCGAGAGTAGTTGATGTAATTGGGGGGGAAGTTGGAGGGCATAAATTCGCCGCAGGTTGCATAATCTCTCAAACAAAGGAAAAAGAATTTATTGACGGGTTAAAGAAAAATTTAGAAATTGAGTTAGTGAAGATTTGATTCTATAACACAATCTTTAAAACCTTCTTCTTTATTCTAATTACATGGACTTAGAAATAGGAGACATAGTAATGTGCACTGTTGACAGAATAGTCGGAACAATTGTATTTGTAAAAATAGATGGAGGACAAGAAGGAGGAATTATCCTAAGTGAAATTGCTCCAGGACGAATAAGAAATTTACGAGAATATGTTGTACCTAAAAAAAGAATCGTATGTAAAGTATTAAGAATTTCAGGCGGTAGAATAGATCTTTCTCTAAGACGAGTTACACAAAAAGAACAAAAAGAAATTAAAGAACAATACAAACAAGAAAAAAGTTACACAAGTATCCTAAAAAGTGTATTAAAAGATAATGCAGAAAAAATAACTCAAGAAATTTCCAAACAAGGAAAAATCTATAATTTTTTACAAGAAGCAAAACAAAATTCTAAAGAATTAGAAAAACTTGTTGGAAAAGAAAATTCTGAAAAAATTCTAAAAATCATCTACGCGCAAAAACAAAAAAAATCCATTATAAAAAAAGAAATCTCTTTAACAACGACAGAATCAAATGGCTTGAAACTGATAAAAAACATTTTCAAAGACATAACAAATGCTAAAATAAAATACATTTCTGCAGGAAGATATGTTCTCCAAACAGAATCAACCGACATAAAAACTGCAGATAAAAATCTAAAAGAAATATTGAAAAATATTGAAAAAAAAGCAAAAGAAAAGAACATATCTTTTTCTATAAAAGAAAAATAATCTACTACTTCTCAGTCCATAAAAAGTTTTAAATACCCTTAAAAACGCCTATTTTGTATGGAAAATAAACAAAAATTTGAAGCAATAATTTTAGGAATTATATTTGACCCAAAAGAAAAAAAGATATTAATTGGACGAAGAGAAAATGATGAAAATATTCCTGAACTAACTTGGTGTTTTCCAGGAGGAAGAGCCACTTACGAAGAAGATGTTGATAAAACTCTTAAAAGAAATGTTAAATCAAAAACAGGTTATGATGTGAAAAATCTTGGAACAATTTTCTCAAAAACATACCCAGAAAAACAAGACTTTATAGGGATTTATTTTTTAACACAGGTTTTTGAAGGAGAAGAAAAACCAGGCGAGGATTTTGTGGAATTAAAATGGGTCAACCCAAATGAATTAGAAAATTACTTCACAACATCTTTCCATAAAAAACTAAAAGAATATTTAATTGATTTAGTTTAATTCTATGAAGTTAAAAAAGTGCAAATCTTGCAACATTTATACTTTAAAAGAAATTTGTTCTAAATGCAATAAAAAAACTTCTGATGCTCATTATAAATTTGTAAGAGTAAGAAATGCTCCTAAATCAAAATAACTTCTCCTGTTCCTCTCCAATCTGAGCAACCCCATACTCTCCATCATAACCTGGCTTAACTTTTATATTCCCTTTTCTATTTTTTAAAATTAAACCAATTAATTTTCCATCAACATCTTCCTTAACAAAATCTTCTCTTAAAACATTCAACAAAATATTAAATTCATTTTCAAACAATTTTATTAAACCATTGTAAACCTCCCAAACTTTTTTACTCTGCATCCCGGCACCTAACCACAAAGAAATAATTTCATGTAAAGGCAAAATTTTGTAAAAAGGTTTTTTAGTTTTATGATCGCTATCTTTGTTTGTTAACTCTTCTACTCTATTCTCAACACCGATAATAAGAGGACGATTACATTTAGGACAGATACCATTTAATTCCTTAGTCTTATCAGGGCCACAAGAAAAATTACAATCTCTGTGCCCATCCCAATGATATTTTCCATAAGCAGGGTCTGTTTCAATAGTTGCTAAAAAATCATTCTCTCTAATCTGTCTAATAAGTTCTGCATAAGAATCACAGCGTCGGAAAATCGTCGCTTCTCTTCCCAATCTAAACGGCCAAAAACTATGTGCATCTGAAAAACTCACAATTGATTTATTTTCCAGTTCTTTTATTTTCCAATTCATTTCAGGATCAGAACTAATTCCTGTTTCAATTGCATGAATATTATTTGCTTCTTCCTTAAAACATTCTTTCAGAGAATCAAAACCAGACTTGCTCCCAAACAAACCAAACCAAGGAGTCCAAATATGAGCAGGAATAATTTCAATCTCTTCAGAAATATTCATCATCTCCCGAACAAACTCATCACCTGGAATTTTAAAAATTGGCCTACCATCATAATCTCTTCTACCTTTTGTATCAATATACGCATGAATCTTTTCAGCAATTTCAATACTTGGAATTAACAAATTTAAATGGATCCTCCTGCCTCGTTCCTGAGTATACATCAAACTAATCTCCCCAGAAATAACAAAAGGAAAATCATTATAATAGTAAAACCCTTTTCCGTTCCCTTTCAATTTCTTAATCTCTTCAAACCAAACAGGGTGAGTAAAGTCTCCTGTCCCCAATAAGTTCAAACCTTTAATCTTAGCCCACTTGACCAAATTCTCAAAATCAATATTCCGGCTACACGCTCGAGAAAACCTAGAATGAATATGTAAATCCGCAATCATTGAATTTTTATCTAACATAAATATATTAAAAAAAAGTCAGTTAAAAACTTATTTAGAATTATTTTCTTTAACATAATAACCAACTCCGACAACAACTAAAACAACAATCAACCAGAACCACCATTTCTTAAATATAGAAGAACTCTCTTGTATCTCTTCTCCACCTTCTGCAACTACAGCAGATTCTTCTTTCTCCTGTTCCCCTGCTTCAGACTCTGTTGTAATCAATTCATTAATAGACTTAATAGTTAAGTCTGCTTTACTATCTAAAATAGAATTCAACGTTACAATAATATCATAATATCCATCTTCGCTCACATCAAACTTTCTTGTATCTCCAACAGAAAGTGTTGCTTCTTGAGGAGTACTTGATACTTCAATTTTAGCAGTTATATCTGTTAATTCTAAAACACCCAAATGATGATTTATACTTTTAACTTTAAATCTTAATCTCTTATTAACTGCAACTTGTTTAATATTCCCCTCGCTAAATTGCTCTTCAGTTATTACAAATGTTCCTGTCCATTTCAAAGAAGAAATTGTTGGAGCAGAAGAAGTAGTATCAGTAGCAGAGTCTGATGCAACAGTATATGTTCCAGTTGCATTATGTGTATTACCTGCATTATCTGTAATAGTACAATTCTCTGTACCGGTTGTAACTGTTCCAAAAGTAGAATTAGCAGTAATTGTTACAGCCGCTGTTGTCAATGAAGAATCAACTCCTGAACTAGCATCTGTTCCTGTACATGTACAAGTGGTAGTTGCCCCATTACCTATAGTAGAAGGATCACAAGTAAAAGTAGCCACAGGCGCAGTTGTATCTGTCCAAACAACATATGTAGAAAGATTAACACCTACATTATTAGCACTATCATTTACCCAAATATCAATTGTATGGTTTCCATCAGCTAAACCAGTAAGATTTAATTGTGTGGTGTTACACCAATCATCTGAAACAGCGACGGTTTCATTTGTTCCATTAATTTCAAAAACACAATAACTATCTGCAAATCCAGAAAGTGTATCAGCTACAGAAATATTCAATGTTAAAAGAGTTGTATTTTGTTTATATGTTAAATTTGTATATCCTGAATCTACCCAGTCTACTGTTGGTACTGTTGAATCAACATATATAGAAACATTTGAGGAATTTTCTGTGTGGGTATTATTAACTAAAAAAGCAGAAAAAGAAAAAGTATAGTTTCCTTCTGTAGCATCAGCCCATGTATAACCAGCATGAGTAATATTACCAGTTGTATTAGCAGCATCTGTAATATTCGTAAAAGTATCATTTGTCCATATAGTAACTGTCCAGTTTCCTATTACTGAATCTGTAGTAGTATTAGTCCAGTTAATTGTGAACATTCCATCATTATCAGCAGAAGCAACAGCAGTACCATCAGAAGTACCAGAAGCATCTATAAAAGTTATAGTAGTAGCAGTAGCATAAGCAAAAACAAATCCCACAATCAAAACAATTGCTAATAAAAAAAATACTCCAAAAAATCTAAATCTTTTTTCACCCACCATCTTTTATTATCTTAATATAAATTTAATACTTATAAATGTTCTTTTTTTACACAAAATTTATAAAAGAAAATTTTATTTTATATATATGAAAAAAATATTTTTAGGGGCACCAGGAGCAGGAAAAGGAACTGCAGCTTCAAGAATCGCTCCAATAAAAAAAATCCCGCATATTTCTACAGGAGATTTATTTAGAAAAAATCTAAAAGAAAATACTGAAATTGGGCTAAAGGCAAAAGAATTTATGGATAAAGGAGAACTTGTTCCTGATGAAGTTGTTATTGAAATGGTAAAAGAAAGAATCACCGAACCTGATTGTAAAAATGGTTTTATCCTTGACGGATTTCCCCGAACAATTAAACAAGCAGAAATGTTAAAAGAAATTTTACCAATAGATGTGGTGATTAATATTAATGTGCCGGATGAAATTGTAATTCAAAGATTATGTTCAAGAGTGACATGCAAAGATTGTGGGCAAATATTTAATTTAGTAAGTCTTCTTCCAAGGAAGGAAGGAATTTGTGATTCTTGTGAAGGAGAACTTTACCAAAGAAATGACGATAAAGAAGAAGTCATACAAAACAGGCTTAATATTTACAAGGAGCAAACACAACCACTTATTAATTTTTATAAAGACCTTGGATTAATTTCAAATGTAAAAGTCACAGACAAAAATCAAACACCAGAAGAACTTGTTGAAAAAGTTCTTAATGCAATTGAAAATTTTAATAAAAAATTAAAAGATTCTAGTATTATTTAAAAATCTAAAGTAGATTAAAATTAAACCTTCTCGACAATCCCTTTATCTGTAACAAAAAACATGCATTCATTATCAGGCAAATTTGGACTATCAATTAATTTTGCAACACGCGAACCTTGCTTTCCTCGTCGAAGATAAAGTCTGTATGTACTTGCGTGTCCCACAATATGGCCTCCAATAGGAGTCGTAGGATCTCCAAACATTTGTGCGGGATTTGCCATCACTTGGTTTGTAACATAAACAACCATATTATGTTGTTCCGCGAGTTTCATCAAATCATGCATATACCGATTCAACTTCTGCTGTCTATCAGCTAACTGCCCTCGACCTGCAAACTCTGCCCGAAAATGTGCAGTCAAAGAATCAATAATCATTAATTTAATTGGCTCTCCTGCTTTCACCATCTCGCTAACTTTTTCCAAAAGCAATATCTGATGGTCTGAATTAAACGCCCTTGCAACCAAAATATTCTTCAAAACTTTTTCAGGGTTAGCCCCTAAACCTTCTGCAATCTGCTTTATTCTTGTAGGACGAAAAGTTCCCTCTGTATCAATAAAGACACATTTTCCATTTGCACCACCTTTTTCCACAGGCAATTGAACATTAACAGCCAAAGTCGAACCAACCTGCGTTTTTCCACTTCCAAAACTTCCAAAACATTCTGTTATCGCCTTACTCTCAAACCCTTTTCCTCCAAGAAGTTCATTAAAACTTTCGCTTCCGGTTGTAATATTAAAAATATCCTCTCTTTTTTTCGCAAACTCAATTCCATCCTGAAAACCCAAACTCAACATTTCTCTCGACGCATGAATTGCTTTTCGTGCAACAGCTGCACTAACACCTGCAGCATCACTCAAAGCAGCAGGACTCATCACAGCTAAGCTCATCATATCAAAAATCCCCGCACTCTCTAACTTTGCAGCAACAGCAGGCCCAATTCCTGGCAAATCAGTCAACTGTGGCTCTTTATTTTCCTTCTCTTCTTTCCCAGAAACAGCTTTTTTAATTTTTTCAGTATCTTCTTTTTCTTTTTTAGTAACCATAAAATCCAAAATCCTCTCCAGTTTATAAGGATTTATAGCCTCTAAAATAACAATAGAAATTTCCACATCAGCAACATTAAATTCCCCACAAGAAAAAAAACAAAAACAATAGTTTCACTCCTTTTACCTGTTTTAATTCTTCCATAAGATTTTTTCTTTAAAGGGTAAAAAGGTCTTATACCTTGAACAGTAAAACTATCTGCCAGCAAATGTATTCCATAACCTAAGAAAAAACCTAAACTTATAATTGGAAAAAACAAAACAAGAACCAAAGTAACTAAAATCAAAAAACTAAAACTATGCATCACCCCCCGATGTTTTATAAAAAACTGCAAAATTCTCAAACTTTTTCTTTTTCCCAAAGTTGAAAATTTGGAATCAGCATCAGGAATAAAAGTCGCAAACAACGCAACTAATACAAATGCAAATTTATATTCAACCACAGAAATAAAAAGCAAAACAAAAAACAAAGTTATAGATAAATGTGTTCGAATAAGCATAATCAAGTTAAAAAAGAGATGTTAATAAATTTACTTAATCTCCAACTTTCCAACCAGTTCATCTAAATTAATATCAACAACATCCTCTATAACAAATTCATTATTATTAAAGAATTTATTATTTCGAACATTCCCAGAAAAAATCATTTCCTTTCCTAACAAATCTTCTCTCTGATTTATCAATCTCTCAGGATTTTCTAATTCAGTCAATCCTATCTTTGGCAAATTTTCATGAAACAAAACAGCACGCATAGTTTCTGTCCCGTCATCCAGAACAATTGTGATTAATGCTCTTTTCTCAGCAGAAACTTTTCCATGCTCTGCACAAGAAAATCCATCTGTTTCTTGCGTTGCCTTCTTCCTACATTCAGGACAAATATGAAAAAACTTTGGCTCAAAAGCCTGAACAATAAACGCCCGCACACTCAAACTTTCCCCAATCCTAAAATCAGAAATATTTTTTTCGTGGACAACTTTCTCAGTTTTCACGTCATTCAAAACTTCATTACTCAATTTAAATTCAGAAAAACTTCCTAAATGGATTTCATTATCCCTCATACTTCCATTAAAAATTTCAACAATTTTATCTTTAGCAACAATACCTTTTTCAATTAATTCTATATGGTTCATGTCCCACAAAACAACTTTTACATTCGACGTTTCGTCTGCAAGAAAAAGATTAGCAACTTTGCCCTCGTCCCCTTTCTTTGTTGTAAAAGTCCGCACTGGAAACAAATTAATCACCTTCCCAACAACATTCACCTTTCTCATCCCAGGGAGCAACTCGTTTATCTTTAACTTTTCATTATCAAAATTAATTCCCAATTCAGCGGCAACAATCTGTGCGGCCCCTTCCTGACTTATCAATCCCGCCAACTTCGCCCTCTTCGCCTCAACTCTC
>CAZGTS010000006.1:11553-14560 GCA_964528865.1 Candidatus Woesearchaeota archaeon | reverse complement strand
TTGCAGAGTGTATTAATTTAGACTCAAGAGTAGTTTTAACATTTGTAACTCTATTTTTTTCTCTTTGCTCTTCAAGTGATATTTCTTTTGTCATTTTATTAATTTCACTAAACCTTTAAACTTTATAAACCTTTCTATCTGTAACTACTATAGAATTAAACCTTTCCCGAACTTAAGAGGGAAGCATGAAACATCTAAAATGTTACTTTCTCATACAAAACCCTTGTATTGCCCGGAAGTTTAGATTTAATCTGTTTGAATATTTTTCTTGTAAATAAGATTGCTTTTTCATTTGGAACAGCGACAAAAAAAATCTTTGAGTTCGCTTTCAAAATCGCTGCTTTTCCCGACGCCTTGCCATATGATAACTGCATACCTGTCTGCATTCTATCTGCTCCAGCCCCAGTAAGCATTTTATTCTCTCTTTGAATATGATGTGGAAATGGAATAATCTTAAAAAAATATTGTCCTGCCAATTCATTATCCAATTTCTTATTAATAAACTGTCTGCAAGCTTCTAATGCATTGTGTCTAATTTGAACTTTCTCTGTCGAAACTAAAGTAAGCTGATGAGGTAATTTTCCATTTTGAAGAAGAGATCTTTTTCCCATATCAAACTTCACAATCTTTTGAGGAGGAACTGTTTTAATATATGACTTCTGCCTTCGCTTACTAACCCGAGTAAATGGAACAACTTTCTTTTTAGAATATGCTGTTGCTTTTCTTAAACTTGCCATTTTATAATTTTATATTTAAAAGCTCTTTGAGCTTTCCACATTTTAAATGATTGTGATTACAATCTTGTTCTAATTTTTTATATACAATTTTATAAACTAAATTATCTTTCCCATATTTTCTTTCTAATTCATCAACTGCTTCTTGATCTCGTTTATAATAATCACAGATATTTGTTAATCCACACCAGCCACTCATTTTATCTCCACCTCCGTCGTAACAGCTTGACCAGGCAAACCTTTTTCAAAAATTGCACGAACAACACCATTATTTCCATGGGCACTTGAAACTTTTCCAGTAATTATTTTTCCAGCAGGCGACTTCCACACAACTTCCTTCCCAACAAACTTCTCTGCATCTTTTCGATTTTTACTTGCTTCTATCTCAATTAAAAAATGCCTTTCTTTAATTGTGTGTCTTCCACGTCTGAATTGAATTACTTTTCCTTTCATTTGATTACTCCTGTAAGCGAATGAGTGAGAATCCTTTAGAATTCACTCTTGCCATAAGAATTAATTGGGAAATTGGTTTAAAAAGTTTTGCAGAGCAAAACTTTTTAGTGAAAGAACTTTGTTCTTACTCTTTAAAATTTTCTTGAAAAGAATTAATCCAAGAATGAAGAATAAACTATTTTTTCTTCTTAGCCAATTCACACCGTTGATTATATTCAATCAACTCATTAATTAAAATACTCGCGTTCTTTCTTGCCTCTTCAACTTTGTGCGAGTTCAATTTTCCTTTTTTAAAATCAGCACGTGCTTTCACAACATCTTTCAAAATCCTCAAGTGCTGAATAGTAAACTTCCCTTTCTTCACAAAATCTTTCTCAAACTCATTAATTAAAACTGCCTGCGCCTTCTTCCCAATCGCTGCCTTTAACAAACCAAAAACATCCTCATAAATTTGTGTAATTGTTTTTTCCTGATACCTCTTTTCAATCCTCTTTCTTAACTCCTTCAACACTTTCAAATAAGCATCTGTCTTCTTAACTAACTCATCAATCTCCTTACCTGAAATCTTAAACTTTGTATCATGTTCATACTCTTTGAACAATTTAACCGCCTTAACTAAAATTTCCATATCAGACTTCTTAATCATTTTTTCTTTCTTCACAAAAATATCTTCCATTATTGTAACTGTCTCTTTATGTGTCGGAGGAGGAAGCCCATACAACATAACCAACGCCTGCGACGGATTCAACACTCCATAATAAACATCAATCATTGCCTCTACCAATCTTCGATTAGCCATCTCTTTTGCTTTTTCTGCAGTTTTCATAAACATATCGATTGATTCTGGCGAAGGTCTTAACTTACCCATCTTTAACAAAGCCTTCCACGGCATAAAGGTCTGTCTATCATAAATTGGAATTCCATCTCTAATAAAAGTAAAAATAACAGGCGAGGCATCCTTAACAGCGTCCCAAAACTCAGTCAAAAGATAAGTTTGAATATGCAAAGTATTTTTAACACCAGCCAAAGCAGCGGCCTCAGTCACATACTGATAAATTATACTTCTTAATCTATCTCTCAACTCAACCCTCGGCATCCTCTTAACATCAGTATCATTAATAATTATCGCAACATCAACATCGGAATCAGGCGACGCCTCGCCACGAATAAAACTTCCTGTAAAAATATAACTAACAACATATTTTTCAAACTTCTGTAAAACTAAAGACTTGTGAATTTCAACAATTCTTAATCCACCTAAAAATCCCTTATCATAAAGCGGAAATGACATTGCAATTGCACCAGCCAAATCAAACTTTGAATCCAAACACATTTCCCAAATATTAACAGGAGTTTTAATCTGAATCCAAATTTTCTTCTTATTTTCTCTCGTACCCTTTAGAGTATTCAAAGATTCAATCTGCTTCACAATTTCCTGAGTCATCTTTGGAATTTCTTTAACTTTTTCCTCAGGAACAATCATATAAAGTTGCATATACTTTTCTGTTTCCTTAGGAATCTCTTCTTCTTCAACAAATTTCTTAATTGCCTGCGGTGGAAGAATACTCAACGACTTTGTAAAAGGATATTTCTTAACAATAAATGACTTTAACTTTTCAAGTTCTTTCTTAGTTTTCTCAACATCTTTTTTTATTTTTTCAGGGTTTTCAGCATTAGGAATTTTAGTAGAGTATTTTCTATCAAGATTCATTTCAGGAATATCTTGATCTGTCATAACTGAAAAAGAACGAACTTGCTTTTAAATGTTTTTGTTAATAATGGTCCTAAGCAGAATCGAACTGCTGTCTATTCGGTGTAAA
>CAZGTS010000006.1:0-11453 GCA_964528865.1 Candidatus Woesearchaeota archaeon | reverse complement strand
GTTTTTGTTAATAATGGTCCTAAGCAGAATCGAACTGCTGTCTATTCGGTGTAAACGAATTGTCTTAACCACTGGACTATAGGACCTTATGATTTAATAATAAATTTAATACTTTTAAATTATTTGTTTTCAAATTGTTCCTAATCGGTGTAAAAGAATTGAGGGTCGACTTAGTCGAGTCATCCCTTGCGGAAGGCCAACGAAGTTGGGTCACCTGCTTGCAGGTCTTGCCTGTGCAACAGGTTCTCGTGCCATTTTCTTTGGTATGCCGGGAGCCTTCTTGGCGAGGCGGTATTCTCGTGCCGGGAACGCAGTGAGGCGGTATGCCTGTGGTATCTTAGCCATTCGTTAGAAATTGAAATTTCACACGAATGAAAATTCCATGAGAATTTACTTTGGATTATAGGACCAATATAAAAATAGAAAAGAACTTGATTTTTAAAATTAATGTTTAAAAAAAAAAGAAAAAGAAAAAATTATCGATTTATTTGAAAACTTCGTATAAAGCGTAAAGACCACAAAGTCCTACAATTACATACACCGCAGTTTCCAACCAGGCAACACTTCCTAAAATCGCATTAACTAAGTTCCAGTCAAAAGCACCAATAAGTCCCCAGTTAATCGCACCGATGTTTGCCAAAATAAATGCTGTTTTTTTGTACCACATTTTACACCTCCTTTCATTGATTTTATTTGATATAAAATCTTAACGATATTAGAATATTAATCTTTATAAATATTGCATAATTCAAATATTAATGCGTGAGTAGTATAGTGGTTAGTATATGTCGTTGCCATTGATTTAGAGGGGTGGATTTTTTAAGTGCCCTCGAGGGAGACCACAAAAGCAAAAACGATGTGACCCGGGTTCGAATCCCGGCTCGCGCATAATGGGATGAGAACCCGAGGGTTCGACGAGTAACTTCGTGGTAGAAGTAAATTGAAAATTTTCATTCATCCGAAATTTCAGTTTCGAATGAAAGTATAATCCAAGAGAAACTTCGTGCGGGGTCAGGAGCTTCCCGGCTCGCGCATTTCCCCAAATCTTTTAAACTATCTTTCTCTAAAAATTAAATGGAGGTGAACTACTTACGCGATTTCAATCAAAGGCTCTTTAAGAAATCGTTTATACCCCTTGTGGGTACGAGCGGAACAGGAAGGGTGAGTTTATTGGGAAGCGACAAATTGGAGAAATCCATAACGGCTTTACAATGGACGAGTTATCCAAAAAAACCGCTTAGGTTATTTTGAATGGTTTTTTATTTTCCAATCTTAGGAGCAGTTGCATTAGCAACAGGGTTTGTAATGCAAAAAACAATTTTAAAAAAAAGAAAAATAAACATCAAGCTTTTTCAGTCAGCAGAATTCCTCGCAATTACTTTAGCACTTTTGCCGTTTATTTATTTTTTCTGGAAACTTGATACCCAAGCATTTGAACCAATAAATATATTTATTTTTTCATTGATAGTTATCTTTTCGTTTATTTCAAACATATTTACTTTTTATTCAATGAAAGGGGAAAAATTAAATAACCTCGAACCTGCAAAAATCCTCGAACCATTATTTGTTATCTTGCTCGCAATTATTTTCAGTTATCTAATAAGCGAAACCATGTTTGAACGAAATATAAAGATAATTATTCCCGCATTAATTGCTAGCGCCGCAATAATTTTATCACACATAAAAAAACACCACTTTAAATTAAACAAATATTTCATTGCAGCGATTATTGGAAGCTTCTTCTTCGCACTTGAATTAATCACAACAAGACTAATTCTCGACTTCTATTCTCCTACAACTTTTTACTTCTTTAGATGCGCATCAATTTTCTTAATCAGTTTCATCGCATTCAAACCAGATTTCAGCAAACTAAACAAAAAAATAAAATTAGAAATTTTCGCATTAGGATTTATCTGGACTTTTTATAGAGTAATAATTTATTATGGTTTCCTAAAACTTGGCGTAATTTTCACAACTCTAATGATAATGCTCGGCCCAATATTTGTTTATTTATTTGCTTGGAAATTCCTAAAAGAAAAAATCAATTGGAAAAACATTGTCGCTGCTTTTATAATAATTGGTTGTGTGTTGTATGCTATCTTGGGTTAATTAAAGAAATCTCAATAAATCTCCACTATCCACTATTCTCCTTTCCCCTTGTATGCATCTCCTTTTATCATTTATTTCACTTCCACAATTATATGTAACCTTCTCACCAGGAATTTTCTCAAGGTTATGACAATCAATCTTAGATAAACCCCCTCTATCTTCTTCATAAGTTAAAAATACTGTACTCTCCGCATAGTCACAATCTGTTGGTCTTATATCATTCTCCATCTTATTTTTTTACCTCCTTTCAAATAAGTTTTCATTTCAATACTCTCCCATCCCAGGCATTCCACCTGTCATAGAATTCATGCCACCTTTACCTGAAGAAGCAATAACATCATCTATTCTCAAAATCATAATCGCAACTTCTGAAGCAGAATTAATTGCTTGGCTCTTAATCTTATATGGCTCAATAATTCTCGCTTCTAAAACATTATCAATTTTATTAGTAAACAAATTTAATCCTGCATTTTTTTCCCCAGCGTCGTGCCTTGACCTCAATTCAGTTAAAATATCAATCGGGTCCATACCTGCATTTTCTGCAAGTGTCGTCGGTATAAATTCCAAAGCAGATGCAAATTCCTCAACTGCAAGTTGTTCCCTTCCAGTAAGAGACTGCCCAAAATGCCTCAATCTCCGAGCAAGCTCAATTTCAATTGCACCCCCACCAGGAACAATCAAACCAGTTTTCAAAGACGACGCAACAACACCCAACCCATCTTTAATTGCTCTTTCAATTTCATCAATAATGTGGTCTGTCCCGCCGTGAATCAAAATAGTCAATGCTTTTGGGTTCTCACACCCCCGTATATAAGTCAAAGACTCTTCCCCATATTTAACTTCTTCAACAACTTCAGAACCCCCTAACACAGAATAATTCAACTCACTAAGATTACTCACAATTTTTGCACCAATTGCCTTCGACAATTTTTCCATGTCGCTTCTAGCAACTCTTCGGCACGCATAAATTCCTTCCTTTGATAACAAGTATTGCGCAAAATCATCAATCCCTTTCTGACAAAAAATAACATTTGCTCCAGATTCTTTAACCTTCCAAACCATGTTCTTAATAGATTCTTCCTCTTGGACAATAAAATTCTGCAACTGCTCAGGAGAAGAAATAGAAACTTTAGTATCTATCTCAGGGTTCTTTAACTCCAGCGGAAAATCAACCAAAGCAATCTTAGCATTTTTAACAATAAAAGGCATATCCCCAGAAACCTTCTCTTTGTCCAAAACAATTCCTGCAATCAACTCAGTATCTTTAACACTCTCGCTCTTTGACTTCTCAATTTTAATATCATTTAAATTAATTTTTTCATTATTCTGAATCTGTATCACAGCCTTGACAATAATTTCCGCGAACTTTTCTTTCAAATCCTCTGCACTCTTGCCAGTCATAGAAGTCATGGCAATTTGTTTCAACACATCTTCATTTATGTTCTCAGAAGAATCATCAGAAGTAATCTTCAACGAAATCTCAGTCAAAATCTGCTGGCATTTTTCCGCAGCAATACGATAGCCTTTTGTAATAACAGTAGGATGAATCTTCTTGTCTAACAATTTTTCTGCATTTTCTAAAAGTTTCCCAGCAAGCATCACAACAGTAGTGGTCCCGTCGCCAACTTCTGTATCTTGTGTCTTAGAAATATCAACCATCATTTTTGCAGCAGGATGTTCTATTTGCATCTCCTCTAAAATCGTCACACCGTCATTAGTAACAACAATATCACCTGTCGGAGAAACCAACATCTTGTCCATCCCCTTCGGACCCAAAGTCGTTTTCACAATATCTGAAATCATTTTCGCAGCAAAAATATTATTCCTCTGAGCATCTTTTCCCATTATCCTCTGAATATCCTCAGGCATTAAAACTACAGGCTTATCTGTCATTAAAATTCTCCATCTATAAAAATCAAAAGCCGCTTATTTAAGTATTATTGTAATCAAACAAATAGGTTTTTATCAGGCAAAATTTAAAAGTGGTAGAATCATCTAAAACCATGGGAAGAGGATTAGTCTCTGACATTATGACAAGAGACCCAATAACTATAAAGCCATATTCTAATTTATTAGATTGTGCCAAAAAAATGGTACAAAAAAAAGTTGGATGTCTTTTAATTGTTGAACAAAAAAAGCTTGTAGGATTTATTTCTCATAGAGATATTTTATGGGCATTAATAAAAAAATCACAAAAAGAATTATCTTCAATAAAAGCAATTGATATTTCTCCAAAAAAGATTGCTAAAATAAATCCTATGAATACAATTGAAGAAGCTATAAAGAAGATGAAAAAATTAAATTTTAAGAAACTTCCAGTAATTCATGAAAATAAACTTGTAGGTTTAATAACAGTCAGAGATATTTTAAATTTTAATCCAGAAATTTATCCCGAACTGGAAGAGTTCTCAAGAATCAGGGAAGAAACAAACAAATTAAAAAGAATAAAAAAAAGAGACGTGATAAGTGAAGGAATTTGTGAGGAATGCGGAAACTACAACATCCTTCATAAATTCAACGGAATTCTAGTCTGTGAAACTTGCAAAAATTCTTCTTAATTGCAACTTTCAGTGAGTGCGAGCGATTTCGAGGGCCAACAAAGTTGGGTCACCTGCTTGCAGGTTCTCGCCTGTGCAACAGGTTCTCGTGCCATTTTCTTTGGTATGCCGGGCTTGTGCTGGGAGCGAAGCGAGACAGTAAACGCAGTGAGGCGGTATGCCAGTGGTATGGTAGAAGTATAATCCGAAAGAAACTTCGTGCGAAGTCGGGAGTTATAAAAAAGTCGCCTACCGGAACAGGAAGGGCGAGTTTATTGGGAAGTGACAAATTGGAAAAATCCATAACAGCTTCACAATGGACGAGTTTGGAAAAGAACCTTGGTTCTTTTGTTTAGTAAACTATTTAAATAGAATTTCATTCTTTCTATAAAGAGGAATTAAAGTGGAAAAAGAAAAAATATTTTCAAGCAATATAAGCTCCAAAGGAATTTTCTCATTCCAAGATTCTTATAAATTTTGTTACGATTGGCTCACAGAGGAAACAGGCGTAGACGTATTAGAAAGCAAATATGCAGAAACCCTAAAAGGAAATGTAAAAGACATAGATATTGAATGGGAGGGTACAAAAAAGGTTACAGATTATTTCAAGTTTGAAATAAAAGTTGTTTTTAAGATAATAGACTTAGCAGAAGTAGAAGTAGAACAAGGGGGGGCAAAAATAAAAACAAACAAGGGTAAGATAAAAATTACTGTTGCAGGCACCCTTATAAGAGATTATGACGGAAAGTTTGAAAAAGATGCCTTTAGAAAATTTCTAAGAAGTATTTATGAAAAATGGGTTATAAAATCACGAATAGACCAGTTTGAAGATAAACTTTTTGAAGATTGTGACGAATTCTTGAGCCAAACAAAAGCTTATCTGACTTTAGAGGGAAAGAGATAATTTACTACAGAAATCTTTAAATAGAATTCATGTCTTTTTTTATCATGAAAAAAATAGCCTTATTATTAATACTTTTAATTTTGCCTTCTATTTTAGCAATAAACCTAAAAGTTGAAAGGCAAAGTTCAGACGAAGTGATGATTATTGGATTAAAAGACTCAACTATTTTTGATTTAAAAATAACTAATTTGGGAGCAACAGATAATTTTGAGTTCTATAATTTGTTGGGCTTTGAAATGTTTCCTATTGGAACAACACCAATAAATCAGGGGGAAACAAAAAATATTGAGTTAAAAATTTTCCCAATAGGAGAATTATCTACAAGAGGAAAATATACATTTAATTATTTTATCAAGGGACAGGACTCTTCAGAAACAACACAAGAACTTTCATTCAAAATAATAGATTTGAAAGATGCTTTTGAAATTGGAGCAGGAGCAATTGATTCAGAATCAAACTCTATTGAAATTTATTTGTATAATAAAGTGAATTTTAATTTTGAAGAAATTAACATAAAAGTTACTTCTGCTTTTTTCAATCTTGAAGAAACATTTCCTCTCGGTCCAAACGCAAGAAAAGATTTTACTGTGCAATTAAACAAAGAAGATTTTAAGAAACTAATAGCAGGATTTTATACATTAAATGCAGAAATAAATGTAGAAGATGAAGAAATAGAATTAGAAGAAACTATAGAATTTACTGAATCAAATCTTTTGATAACAACAAAAAAAGACTATGGCCTTATTATTAATACAAAAATAATCACCAAAACCAACAAAGGAAATATTATGGAAAAATCCCAAACAATTTTAGAAAAAAATATTATCTCTCGTCTGTTCACAAGTTTCAGTCCTGAACCAGATGTTGTTCAAAGAAAAGGTTTTACTGTATCTTATACTTGGAGCAAAGAAATAAAACCAGGGGAAAGCTTAGAAATCATTGTCAAAACAAACTGGCTATTTCCTTTCTTAGCAATCTTTTTTATTATTACAATAATTATTATGGCGAAAAAATATTCATCAACAGATTTGCTCTTGAGAAAAAAAGTCTCGTTTGTAAGAACCAAGGGCGGCGAGTTCGCATTAAAAATTACTATCTTTGCGCAAGCTAAAAAATGCATTGAAAGAGTTAGCATTATAGACAAGCTTCCTGCATTAACAAAAATCTACGAAAGGTTTGGAGGAGAACCGCCAACAAGAGTGGACGAGAAAAACAAAAGAGTAGAATGGGTTTTCGAAAAATTAGAAGAACGAGAAACAAGAGTTTTGTCTTACATACTTTATTCCAAAATAGGTGTGGTTGGGAAATTTGCCCTGCCTCCAACAACTGCAATATATGAAAAAGAAGGTAAGATAAAAGAAACACAATCTAACAACGCATATTTTGTTTCAGAACAGAAAGTTGAGAAAGAAGAGGAATATTAATTTCTAGAGATTTAATTATTTATAACCAATAAAATGTTCTATTTTAATATATATTCATCAAATTCCATTCCTAATGGACTTCCTGCAACAGCTACAATATCATTTCCTGAATCATATGCGAATTTTACAATAGAAGATGCAATAGCAGCTCCTGCCCAGTATTCATCAAATAATAAAGGGACATTTCCTTTAACTAATTCAGAATAAACCTTTTCTTTTGAAGTTCCTTCAATTCCCAATTGATTTAATATCTCTCCTCGAAATTGAAAAGAATCTTTAATTCTTCTCATATCTAAATAAATTGGTCTTTTTCCTTTTTTTTCAAGTAAACACTTTAATAACATCATAGTTTCTGATTTTCCTATACCAGAACTTCCCTGAATCACTACAGCATGTTTTTTTTCTAATGACCCTAATACTTGTTGAACTAATCCATTCATGATTCTATCTAATTATTAAATTTTATAAAACTTTCTATTTTATCGTAACTTTAAAGTAGAAATCCCTCCGCCCAGAGCAGAAAGTTGAGAAGGAAGAGGAATATTAATTTCTAGAGATTTAATTATTTAACAAATATTTTAATTGGTTATATTTTTTTAAAAGATATCTTTTTATTCCTGATTTATCATCTTTTTTATTGTTTTTATTAAATAACCAATATATAAAATTTGATAAAAAAAAGGCAATAAAAAAACTACCAACAAGAGAACCACTAATTGAACTAATAACAGAAATTATATCTGGATAAAGAAGATTATCTGTTGTTTTTGATATAGTTGATATTATACTAAAAATTAAAATCACCCAAAAATACCATTTCTTATATATTTCTTTATATTCCATTTATCACCAATTACCAAATATCGAATTTTGTTGTCTTGTGCTTTGTTTTTTTGTCTTTTTCTTAACTACTTTCTCTTTTGTTTTTTTAATATTTTTTCCAAATGCTTTTTCATACCTGTCTGGAAATTCTCTTTTCATATACACTTTCAAATTTTTCTTTCCCATACCTCTATTACAAGTTTTACAAATTAATCTTGTGTTAGGTGTGGTATATTTCCCTCCTGCTTTAATACGACCAGCTTCAACATGTTCATAACTTAATGGTCGCCCACAACAAAAACAGGTTCCATTATATTTTCCTTTCCAGTATTTGACTCTTAATTGGTCCCTTATTGTCTTTGGGCAAGATAACTTTTTATTTTGTTGTCCAAACATTCCACCACTACCTAATATGTTTATCTCCCTTACCATAACAAATAAATACGAATTACTTATATAAATATTACTCTTTTAACATCAGGCTTAATTAAGAGTAAGAAAAAGAGAGGCACCTTGATTAAAGAACATAGAAAACCGCAATTTGTCCTTTTTTGAAAAGTGAGAGTGAGGCCTTCTTAAGATTTTTTTTGAAATCTTTTTTATTGTTTGATAAAATTTTAATATAAACGAATAATTCCCCAGTATGGGGATTTAAAATTTTATGAGTCTTTATTTCTTCAGCTGTAAGATTATATTCTTCTAAAAATTCATTCAATTTTTTTAAACTATTAAAGTCGACTATACTCATATCCCTTTTCCCAGAACGAATTTTTAAGTCATAACCTTCTTTTTCCAATAAATCCATTATCTCGCAACGAATATCCCAAGAAGGCTGAAATTCGATTTCATTTATCCTAGGAGAACTATCTCTTCCAAGATTTCTTAGCCAATTAAATAAATATTTCATTTCCTAATCCTTTACTATTTTATACTTCACAAATAATACTTGTTGGATAGATAATCACATTATTTCCTTCTTTAATGCAATCTTTTATCGTCTCAATAATCTCAGAAGTTAAAACAGTATAACCTTCTTCTATTAATTGCTTCCCATGTTCTGTATTTTTACTTTCACAAGAAACCCCTCCATCAGAACTAATAGAAAGCACTATCCCATTTGGTTGACAATTATTTATCCCTTCAATTAATTTTTCTTCAGGAGTTCTTGTATCTTTTTCAATTTTTTTATCTTCTTCCCCATAACCTAATTCTTTACTAAAATCTTCCATGATAATTCCAAACATTCCAATAGCATTAGTGTACCATGATAAACAAAATTCTCCTTGACTTCCTACATCACAAGTATAACCCATATCTCTGGTTTTATAACCTCCATAAATTCCCCATATCAAAAAAAGGGCAATTAAAACAAAAATTACTTTCATTGAGCTTTCCATAAAAAGTTTAAGATTTTGATGCCTTTAAACTTTACTAAATAAAAAATTATCCCTCCCCCACAACTCAAGCCCACACTCGTCACTGGATTATCTGCTTATCTCGTGTAAACTTTCGAATTCGAATTCTGGGGATAAAAAAAATCTTAGGTATTAACCTGTTAGAATCTGAAAAATATAATGAGGTCTTACGACCCCATATTATCCCTCCGCCCAGATTCGAACTGGGGATCTCCCGGGTACTGCTTGTAACCGAACTGACTTTTGGGGCTTCATAGTAATCATAATTGAATCTCCACCTTAGATCACCCCTGAGGACTATCTCAAGGGAAATGTTGTAAGAGAAACCGTTAGGTGTCTTTTACTTATCTACAGCCAGGCGCTCTACCACTAAGCTACGAAGGGATTCCCTTCATCCAATACCCTATACTTGGACAAGGGTATAATTAACAAAAACAAATTATTTTTAAACTTATTGATTAACTTTAAAATACATTTCAAATCCCAATAATGTTTAAATATACCAAAACAATCTTAAACCATGGAAAAGCAAGAACAAAGAATTCTTGAAGCACTTTTAGGAATAATATTAATTGTTCTTCTTGTTATAATGATTTTCTTATTCACTATCCCAAAAAACCAAACAGGGAGTTCAACAACAATCACAAATTCATTCAACACAAATAATTATTACAATACTCAAACAAAATATTATCCTTCTTACACAAAAACACAAAAAGATTATTTAGATTATGATTACAACGCATACAAAAAAACTGTAAAAGGAGTTTTAGGAAATGACATAGAACACTACACTGTTTACGTTAAGAACCAAGATTACAAACCAGGATACTTTTGTGTAAATTATTATTTCACAGACTATTACGGAAATACAAAAACCGAAACAATGACTTATTATATCCAACCAAAACAATGGAAAAAATTCATTTACAAAAATATCTACAAAGATAAATACAAATTCCACGACTGGAATTATAAAATAATTTCTAAAATTCCAGTATAGAAATATTTAAAAATAACAATTATATTAGAAAAATATAAATGAGGTAAAAAGTAATTACTTTATAAAAACAATGGGTGAAAATTTAGAAGAGAACTACGATGAAGATGAGTTTTCAGACGATCTTGATTTATTGGACCTTGACAATTAATCCAATTTCAAATTAATTCTATTATTATTTTTTTCTAACTCAGAAAAACATTTATTTGCTTAACAAAAAGATTACTTAATGAAATTATTCTTCCATACCCTATTTTCAATTCCTCAAGTTCAATTTCTTTCACAAGTTTATCGTCAGCATAAATAAAAATTTTAGATTCCATGGAATCCTTAAGCCCATCATTGCTGATGCTCATATTAACATCAAGATATTTTCCACGCATAACTGCAGACACGTTTTCAAAAGTAAGGTCAGGTTGACTTGGAGTTGAATACAATTTATTTATTAACAAAAAAATATCGTCGCCAATTGTCTGTTTACATTTGCTAATTGGATACATAATATTATTTGAATTTTCAGAATGATTAAAACCAAGTGCATGCAAAAGTTCATGCAACGCAACATTAGGATTCCCACAATTAGAATCTCTAATTAACAAAATTTCTCCCCTCAAAATAACATTAAAGTTATTCCCTTTTATTATCTTAGACGGCCCTCCTTCTCCTGCAATAAACAACCCTTCTTCAATTCTGTTCTTGCTATCACAAGTTACAGAAATCTCACTTGTGCCATAATCAACAGAACTAAATCTCAAAACACTGCGATTTGATATTATATCAAATGCCTTTTCCATGTCATTCTTTTTTTGCAACGGACAATCATAAATATTATAGGAAATTTCGGAATCAGAATACCTCATATTTTGATAAAATTGCATATCACCTGATTGATTAACATTAAAATTAGAATTACTCGACTTAGTTCCAAACTCTATTGTTCCAAAAGGAATAAACCAATAAACAATAAGACTTCCGATGCAAAAAATAAAAAATAAAAAACTTAAAAATATTTTCAACCCCATATAATATTTATTTCAAAACACTATATAAATTTGTTGCAAATAAAAAAATAAAAATTTTATTAACCTGATTATTCAGCTTCAGGTTCAGTAGATTCCTTTGGAGCTTCAGGTTCAGTAGATTCCTTTGGAGCTTCAGCCTCTACAGGCACATCGCTCACTTCAGGAACACTAGTTTCTTCGCTCACTTCAGGAGTTTCTTGAGTTTCGTTTGTTTCTTCTT
>CAZGTS010000005.1:13745-14990 GCA_964528865.1 Candidatus Woesearchaeota archaeon | reverse complement strand
TATCACCAAGATAACCATTATCACAAAGATAAATATTATAAGAACTACTAAAATTAAAAGAGAAAGTTTCTCTATAAAAAAAGAATCATAACTACTTGCACCTCTATCTCCATAACTAACTCTTGAATAAAAAATATACTCTCCCATTAAAATATCTTTAGGAAGCTCAAAAGATAATCTATCGCTAAAAAATTCATCAATAATAAAACTCTTTTCATTTGAAATAATTATTTCATCATTAAAATTCTTAATAGAATATTCAAGGTCCACACTAATATTACGTAAAGCCCCTAAATTAATAATTTCCACATCAGCCTCAATAATATCTTCTGGAAGAAGAAACCTTTTCAAAACAATTGTCTTAATGTCAAATAACGGAGCAGGCTCTTTTATATTCAAAACAACATTTGCAAACTTACTTACATACGGAGAATTAAAATTAATTTTTCCAAGATATATATCTGCATTTTTTTCTGACGGAGCAAAAACATTAAATTTAATCGTCTCACTTTCACCCATATTCAAAGTAAAAAACTCCTTCTCCAAAATAATAAATTCCTCAAGATTAGTTAAAGAAATATTTATCAACAAATCTTGAGTTCCATTATTAGTAACAATTATTTGTTTTTGATAATACTCTCCTTTTTGCATCTGAATCCTTAAAGAAGAAGGATTCAAAATAAGCTCATAATCTTTCGTTACAGGTACTACTACTCCACCGCCTCCTCCGCCTCCTCCGCCATCATCAGGAACTTCATCTGCAACACAAACTCCAACAGTGCAAGTATATCCAGAACTACAACTACAATCAGCCACGCAATTTGAACAATCTTCTGTTGCACTACAAACTCCATCACCACAAGATGGTCCGAAAATACTAAAATTAACAATTGCTGATGAAGCCTTTGTAGTAATTTTATTAACTACAACAAAATTAGTAAACACAAAAAAAACAAATACTCCTAAAAAAAAGAATAAAAGTATTTTCTGTTTATACCACTTAGGGTATTTCCCCTTTTCCATAAGAAAATATACCTTTTTTGTTTTAAATATCTTTAGGCAACTTTGTTTGTGAAAAACAAAATTTAAAAAATTAAACAAAGATGACTTCCTGATGATTCAGGATAAACAACAACCAAAAGGTTTACTAGGCAACTTTGTTTGTGAAAAACAAAATTTAAAAAATTAAACAAAGATGACTTCCTGATGATTCAGGATAAACAACAACCAAAAGGTTTACTAGGC
>CAZGTS010000005.1:0-13645 GCA_964528865.1 Candidatus Woesearchaeota archaeon | reverse complement strand
AACAAAATTTAAAAAATTAAACAAAGATGACTTCCTGATGATTCAGGATAAACAAAATACAAAAGGTTTACTAGGCAACTTTGCAACAATAAAAAAGGCAAAGATGACTTCCTGATGATTCAGGATAAACAACAACCAAAAGGTTTACTAGGCAACTTTGTTTGTGAAAAACAAAATTTAAAAAATTAAACAAAGATGACTTCCTGATGATTCAGGATAAACAAAATACAAAAGGTTTACTAGGCAACTTTGCAACAATAAAAAAGGCAAAGATGACTTCCTGATGATTATTCGAAATTCTCTTTCCAAGATTTTTTAATAGTCGTTATAAATTTTCCAGAATAATTTCCTTGCTTTTCATCAGTAAGAATTATTGTGCTTATATTAATCTCTTTGCTTTCTTCAACATCAAGAAAAATTATTTTATCAAAAACAAGAAACTCCCAAATATTTCCTTCAACACTAAATTCAACCTTAATAGGAAAATCATAATTATTTTCAACAGTTAAAGTTCTCTGGGAACTTGTATTAAATGCAATAGTTCCAAAAGTCAATGCACTTGTGTCAACATTAAAACTCGGGACATCCCCAACTCTCAACGTAGTAACAACCTCTACTTTTTCAAGAACAGCAATATATTTTAGATATGCCACAAAAAAAAACAAACATAAACTTAAAACAAATATAAAAAAAACAAAGAAATAAAGTTTATTTTTTCTTTTCATTGTGCCCTAGAATTCCGTATAGAGAGGTACACCAGGCGGTGCCAATACTTTTTAATTACAATCAAAAGAATTACCAATAGTAAAATTGCCCCGATAGTGATTAATAAAATCATTTGTAAATTACCTTTCCCTTCAATAAATTCAATTTTAACTAATTCGCTTGAACTTTTTCCAACATCTTTCCCATAATAAATAAAAGTAATATTTGCGTCGTAAAATCCTTTTGTAAAATTACTTGTATCAAAAAATCCTGTAATTGTCTTTTTCTCCCAAGGTTCTAAACTCGTTGGAGAAGTCTTAAAACTAAGCAAGTCCCCTAAAGAATTAGAAATAAATACTTCTGCATAAGCACCATCTATCTTGTTGTTCCATCCACTCTCTACTTCTATATCAAAACTATTAATCCCTCCAATTGTTATTTGTTTTGTATAATTTACAAGATTAATAATTAATTCTCCTAAATTAAATATTGATTCTGATTTTGCTAATTTACCATAATCTACAATTGCAAGTGCACTATAAACACCCGGATTATACTCTGTAGTATCCAACATTTTTTTTAAATTTATTCCCTCTTGACTTTTTATTTCTCGCTCAAAAAAATAAAGTGTTTCAATTGTCTTATTGTCAGAAATAATATCTATCTTCGGTGTCACCGTCACATCTTCTTTTCCTTGGCTCAAAATTTCTAATTTAAAATTAACAGGTTCTCCAATATTCACATTATGAGATGAAAGTGAAATTTCAAGATATTTTCCAGGATAAGGAACATAAATATCAATCACTGCCTGAATAGTAACTGAAGTTCTTATCATCGCTGTAGAAACTTCTTCCTCTTTGTCGCTGATTTTTTCCTTAACCCCAATTAATATTCGGTGTTTACCGGGCTTTTCTATAAATTGAGGAAGACTAATCATTACCATAAAAGAATCAGTCCCAATAATTTTATCTTTATCAAGTGTGACAAACTCGGAAAGGTCTCCAGCAACATAAAGCTCAAACTCTGTATCAGGATTAATGTGAGAAACAGAATATCCCACAATTGTTTCAAAACCAGATTCAAAATTATATTCTACCTTCGCAGGACCAACCATAAGAGCAGAACAAATATTAATTAAAAAAATAAAAATTACAAACATAAAAATAAATCTAATCATTCTCTTTTCCATATAATTATATTTGAAATATCTTTTTATACTTTACTAAAAAATTATAGAGGAGTTGCAGATGCAGTTATAGTAGCACTTTTTAATCCAGGTGTTGCATCTTCAGGAATTCTCAATAGCACATCGATTTCTATTAAATCCTGAGCATCATAATAACTAAAATTAGTGCAAGCATTTTGTTCAGCACCATTTACTTCAGTAAAAGTATCCATAATAAGATGGTTAGAATCGCAAGAATTAGCTTCTCCAGCACCTGTATCTGAAACCAATAATTGATATAAATTTACTGCAGAAAGTCCTCCTATAAAATCATTTGCAACCGTAGATGTCAAAGTAACAGAAACATTTGTATTCCCGTCGTTTCGAAGAAGAAGTCCTGTACTAACTGCTGACCAGTTCCCACCATCAACCGTGCCATTTGTAACTAATAAAGCAGAAGTTGGAACTTCATTAACAGCACCAAGGCCCCAATCAATAGTGCTCGCAGTAAATTCTATGCTTGCCTGACCAATAATTGTTACATTCGCTGTTCCTGAATCATTTCCAATTGCAAAACCTGTTAATTCCATTACATCATCAAATTGAACTATTAAATTAACTACAGAAAATGTAACTGCAATAATTGCAACAACTATAAGAATATTAATAGATTTCATTTATCTCTCCCGCTATTTTCCTCAGTTTCAAGAATCCCAAACTTAAGGTCTCCTGATTGCCCGTCTTCATAACTTATTTTCTCCGAGACATCATCTGAATCAATATTATTCATAATCATAATAGAACCAACAGATAAAAGAATTACTAATATCAAAAGCCCAACAAAAATTTTTTCCTTGTTCACCATTTTTTATATAATCTAATAATAAGAATAAGGATAAGCTCTTTTTAAAGTTTATTGTAATCTATTTAATATACAATCCCCCATCATTTTTTCTTCCTCAATCTTTTAACAACAAGGAACCAAAAAATATTTCCTAAAATCAAAACTACAATTAAAATAATTAAAATTGTTGTTAAATTAAACCCATCATCTGATTGAACAATCACTTTTCCAGTAATTCCTGTAACCACAATAGAATTTTCTGTAACCTCAACTTTTACATTCTTTTCATCTTTTTCAGAACCATATCTTAAAATTAATTTTCCATCATAAACCCCTTCATCAACCCCTTCTGTATCCCAATATGCAAGCATCTCAATCTTGCTTAATGAAGGAGCATCATAATTTGCAGACCTAAAATCAGCCAGAACATTTCCTTCTTCCCCATATAAAACCATATTCACATTAATATCTTTAACTTCTTGGTTCATTTTATTATTTACTAAAATATTAAATTTAGCAATCTCTCCTAGATGAAAATCTTTAACAGTAATCAATTCTATTTCTAATCCCGCCTCACCAATATTAAATTCTTTTTTAATCACTTTCTCTTCCCCGTCATAATTTAAAATTATCTTAGCAGTGTATCTTCCAACCTTAACATCTGTATTCCAAGTTCCAGTTAATTGTTTTCTTTCTCCAGATAAAATTCCTATTTCTTCTAATTCAAATTTATCAACAAGATTTTCTTCAGAATAAATTTCTATTTTAGTTTTAACTTTTTGTATATTCAACTTCCCTCGGCTAATCATTGGAATCAAAAAAGTTGTTAATTGCCCTGAACTAGCTTCTATAACCTCCACATCAAATTCAAGATATTTTCCAGGATAAGGGACATTAACATAAACCTGCGTAACCACTGCTACTGTAGCACCAAGGACCGTTCCATCTAATTCAGAATCTTCAGGAACTTCCTGCGCAACAATTTCTGCAGTATGCAATCCTGGTCTGTCAAATTCTGCAGGTAAAGAAATTGTATAACTAAAAGATTTTGAAGATTCACCTGAAGAAAAAGATGCTCTATCTTGATTTAATGACACAGATTCTTTTAGCTCCCCTTTTGCATAAAAGACAATAGACATTGCTTTTTGTTCTGCATTCGTAACTGAAAAAGAAACCTCTTTTTGCAAGTTAGGTTCAAAATCAATTGTTGTTCTACCCGGAGTTATACCTATAGCAGAAACATTCTGGACAGTCAAGACTATTAATAAACTTACTAAAATAAAGATTAATATTTTTTTCATTTTTGTTTCATCGAAAGTTTTATATATTCTAACTTCCTATATTTTTTATTAATAGATGAAAGGACTCTGACGAATCCCGTCCCTGGAGGCGGTTAGTAGGATTGACGAGTCCCCAATTCTATTATTGCTTTCTCCTTTCCATATTTAATTTTGTATCAATAATTAAACTCATTTGATATTCACAGCTTCCTTTTTTCAAACTACTTTCCTTCACAACTTTTGTCTTTTCCCCATCTATTAATCTAACCATCTTTCTAAATTTTCTAAACTGGTAATCATCAATACAAACAAAAATAATACAATTATCATGTTTCTTAATAAATTCCAAAATATCAATAAAAACCTCCATATTATCTCTTAATGATTTAATTTTTTTCCTAAATAACAATGAATCTATTTTTTCTCTTACAAATAATTTTTTCATAGAATTTAAATATTCTCTCTTATGCTTGAGACCTTTGTAATGTTTTAACTTTGAAATTTTCAAAAGCAAATCTTTAACTTCCTTTTTTTCAATAATGGTATATCCAATTAAATTTTCAGAATAATCAACATAAATATAGTAATCAAAATCTTTTATTTTAATAGCATTCATTTTCATATCTCCTCCCTTTAGCAATTTCATGAAGTAAATTGACAGAGTTCATTTTTGAACTCCTTCATATGTTGAATTATCTTCAGGTGTACCAATATCAATTTCTTCTGATTCATCTGGAAGAATTATTATACTTGTTATCCTTCCTTTCTTTTTTTCTGTAACATTCAAATCAACATTTCCTGAATTATATAATTCATAATTTTCTTTTCTCTCAATAATATCAAGTGAAACATGCCCTTGTATTGTAAAATTTTTAACTTCGCTCTCTCTAAAACCCCTTCTAACTTTCCAAAAATAAATTCCAGGAGGGAAAGTTATGTCTGAACTCTCATTCAAAACAATCGGCTCTGTAAAATCTTCATCAAAAGAAATCAGAACTTCTTCTCCATTCCCAATTTCAAAAACAAAATCAGATTCTATGATTGCCATTCCACTTAACGGATAAATTTGACTAGGAGCAGTTGCAAAAAACAAATAAACAAAAACTCCGACTACAAAAATCGCTTCAACCACAATAATTTTTTTTGTTTTATTTTTCATTTATTCTCCTAAACTTGCTGTGAAATAAACTGTTGATTCTTTATTACCTGCTACTTCCTGCGATGGAACTGTAATATTCAAATCAATCTCCGCACTATCTACTAAATCACTCCAATTTAATTCTACAATTGATGTTTCATCGGTGATAGGTATTTGCTGCCAACTAATCTTACTTTCTAACCAGTCAAAAGCCCCTTCTTCTCCAGAATTATTATCAATTTTATATTTGAAATAATCTGAAGGATTAGAAGCCTCCACCCATAAATTAGTTGCATTTGTGGTTACATTAACATAGCAATTCCCGTCATTCTGAATCACAAAAGGTGCAGGCACATCGTCGCTAGTATCATTCATTCCTGTTATCATTGAACCAAAATTAATTGCGTCAACTGGTAAAGTTATTATTATATCTGAATTAATATTTATTCTTCTGACAGACGACCAAGCCCCGTAAGTTACACCGCTATCGTCGCTCGCCCTCACAGACCAATTATAATAGTCTCCGTTATCATACAAGCATTTCAAATAATTTGGGACAGTATAATTCTCGTCTGAGATTCCAATTGCACCTCTGTCAGGGTCGGTGCAAAGACTTGATGCAATCAAAGTAATATTTATTTCATACTCTAAACTATCACCATCATCGTCACTTCCTGTCCAATTAAAAGTAGGTGTCCTGTCTGTTGTAGTGTTCTCATCATCAGGAGCAACCAAAGTCACTGTTGGTAATTCATTTAAATCTCCAATAAAAAATACTTCTTCATCTCCAATATAATCAACAAATGCTTCGCTGTCTCCTCCTCCGATTATGATTGTTTCTGAATCTAAAGAAAATGAAAAAATAGAATTAAAAATAATCAACAAGAATAAAATAAAAATTAGTGAAGATGTTTTCCCGATTTTCATAACGCGACGAGATTTTTTTGCCCCAGAATTCTGTTTTCTTTTCCCACGATATTCAGTAACTACTTTCCCATCAACCTTTTTATTATGTTGAACATAAGGCCCATAAACCTTCCCATTTTTTTTAATATATCTTTCGTATGCCATATTCACTTCTTTATTAAAAAAGATAGTAGTGTAACTATTTAAATATTATTAAAAACAAAATAAGAATTATTATGCAATCTCTTTTTTTCTTTGTGCGATTTCCATCTCAGAGACCGAGAGTTTACACGAGCCTCGCCTCAAAACCAAGAGCGAGAGTGGGCTCGAGTTTTAAAGAAATCGCTTACCTGAACAAGAAGGGAAATTCTAAAAAACCGCTTAGGTTCTTTTGTTTTTACTAATCCACCGAACTTTTTGCCCCTTGTAAATATTTTTTCTAAAAATGTTTCGGGGCCTGCTTCTGCAGGTTCTCGCGCCTCCTTGGTGTACACCCTTGGGTGCAAGCTTTTACTCTTTAGGTTTCTCAAGAACTTTTCTTCACTTTACTAATCCATCTAACTTTTCGTCTTTTCATTTCTTTATTCTTCCTACATTTCGCAGAACAAAAATGATTAATTGTTCCATCTTTCATCACGAGAGTCAAGCCCCTATGCAAATCATATTCTTTTCCACAATAAACACATTTAGTCATTTTGATTAAATATTTTTAACAAAGATGGCTTAGATTTTCCATCAAGATAATTTAATTCACAAGGAATATTTTTTTCCTTTAATATCTTAATCAACGCAGTTTCATCATCTTTAATTTCAAAACAAAACCTTGGATTTTTCTCTTCTATTTCTCCTACTAAACTCTTTTTTATTTTATCGTAATAATCTTTAACAAAAGAATAAAATTTCCCAATTTCTCTTTCCTCAGAACAAGATTCTCTTAAATTATTTAACAATTGTTCAACATAAATCGCCATTTTAAGTATACGCTCCCTTATTTATTTTTGACTTAATTCTTCTCGCTTCAATTTCTGTCTCTCTTAGCATCAAAACATCTCCAATCCTTACTGGACCTTTAACATTCCGTCTCATTGACCTTCCTTCATCTCTTCCTTTCTTAACTAAACACTTAACTTGAGTAATTTCTCCTCTAAAACCGGTTCTTCCAACAAGTTCTTCTACAACTGCCGGCACAACTTCTCCTGAAATTTTTTCTATTTTTTTAGAAGATTGTTGTTTTACTTCCTTAGTTTTTTGAGATTTTGCCATTTTAAATTTATTTCAAATCAGCAATTTCCATCTCAGCATCACCCACTTCAATTACTACAACTGAAGACGCGGATACAGGAAGCCCAACTGCAATTCCAAGTTTCTGTTTACTATCTGCTTCAACACATTTAATTTCTTTTTCTTTACAAAGAAGTGGCAAATGCTGAACAATCTCCTTCGGCTCAACATCTCCTGCATACACAACCAATTTTGCAGTCCCCCTCTCAATCGCCTTGGTAACTTCATTAGTTCCTTTCTCTATCTTACCTGTTTTCTTAACTTTTTCAATTATTTGATATATGTCTGCCATTTTATATTTTTTATTTATTGATATCGAAAAGGTTCTCGTGCCCTTTGGGTACCATCTGAATTATAGAACAAAAGAGAAATCCTCCCCTAAGTTCATTGGATAATAATTATGGTTAAAATTGGTTTAAAAATTCTCCGGTTCTATTTTTTAAGAATTTTTAGGTCAAGTTTCAGAATTTCGCGCGGCCTAGAAAAGTTTTGATTAGTTTTTGAAGTAATCTGTAAATAAATGCTTTCTATATTGCGCTAAATCTGTAAGATCTTCATCAATTGAAACATTCCTTTTCTGTCGAAGAGCCTCATTAGTAAACCTTTTAACACAATCAGAAAAATTAAATCCTGTGACGACCATATCTCCTTCTCTAATTTTTTCAACATTAAAGATTGACGGGGATAAATTTTTTCTCTAGAATGCAAATTCCATGATACACCTACTTCAAAGATATGGTCCTCTGGATTTAGATTAACAAAATTAGAAATTTTATCCCGTCATAAACAAACCAATTAATTCCAAATTCTTTCTTGCGGTAAGAATCCACCCTATTATTAAACCACTTTTGATAAAATTCTTTAAATCTTATCCCATTTTCCCTTAAAGTTTCTAATAAAATAAATTCTTTTTCTTTCTCATTTTTAGCAGAATCAAAACGGGACGGAAAATCTAATTCATCTTACAAACATTTTGGAGGAGGATACGAGGCATTTTTAATCAACCAATCAAATTTTCTATCAACAGGATACAAAAACACAAGTTGTTTCATTCTCTAATCCTAAAATAGAAAGTTAAAAATCTTTCTATTTCCAATTAACTTCAACTTTGCCCTTAGTAAAAGTTTTCATAGAAAACTTTTCGGGGTACGCCCTTGGGTGCACGACGTCATTCATCTCCAATTTACCTTGACGTCGTCTGTCCTTTGTCTTGGCTTTATATCAATTTTATCTAAATTATTTTCCTTTATTCCAGATTTAAACATTATCTCGCCCAAATACGCAATCATCCCAGCATTGTCAACGAGAAATTGATTTTCAGGAACAAACAACTTAGCTCCTCTTTCCTCGCACATTATTCTGCACATTTCCTGCAACCGAGAATTACAAGCAACACCTCCTCCTAAAAGCAATTCTTTTTTCCCAGTATGTGCCAATGCCCTCTCTGCAGTTTCAACCAGCATCGCGAAAATAGTTTCCTGCAAAGAATAAGCTAAATCATTCAAAGAATACTTTTTATTTTCCAACTTCTGCCTAAGGTTTGTCAAAATTCCAGACAAAGCAATATCCATTCCCTTAACTTTGTAAGGAAGTTCAATATAATTTTTACTTTTAGAGGCTAATTCTTGAATTTTTGGTCCTCCTGGAAAACCAATTCCCGCATATCTTGCAAAGGTGTCTATAAAATTGCCTACTCCTAAATCAAGTGTCTCTCCGAAAATCCTATACTTTCCTGACGCATAAGCAATAATCTGCGTGTTCGCACCTGATGCATAAAGCATCACAGGGTCATGCGCCTTAGTTAATTTACCAATCTCCAAATGCGCAATACAATGATTAACAGGAACCAATGAAACACCAAGTTTTTCAGAAAGCTCTTTTGCTTTTTTCAAACCAACAAGAAGACAAGGAGCCAAGCCAGGACCTTGAGAAAAAGCAACCGCATCAATTTCAGTTTCTTTTATTTTTGCCTGAATTAAAGCCTCTAAATAAACACTCTCCCAATTTTCTTCGTGGTGCTTGGCTGCTTCAATTGGAATTATCCCTCCTTTTTCAGTGGTGTATGTTTTTTTAACATTGGATAAAACTTTTCCATCCTTAACAAGACCTATTCCAAACGTATGAGCAGTTGATTCAATTCCCAAAACTATCATAAAAAAAGAACATAAAAAGAATTTATAAAATATATCCTTCTTTAAAAATAAATATTAATAAAAAAATAAAAATAAATCGGGCCTTAACGTCTTTTCTTTTTAACGACTTTCTTTTTAACGACTTTCTTTTTTACTGGCTTTTTCTTAACAACTTTCTTCTTCACTACTTTTTTCTTAACAGCTTTCTTTTTCTTTTTGCCACCTCGAGCCATCTTAGCCTCACAAACATTACCTTTACCATCTACATAATAAAGATGTCCAGGTTTTCTTGTGATAACATTTTTTTTGATTATTTTTCCCATAACGTCACCTCCTTTTTGATTATATAGACTATTTCTCGAAGAGAAACAACTTTAATCTTAAAAATAAAGGTCTACCTACTATTTAAATCTTTTGTGAAATCTTATTTATCGACGAGATTTTCTAAACTCTAAAAAATCTTGACTTTTTAGGTTTCTAATCCACGTCGAGAGATTTCAATATGTCTTCATATTTACTATTACAAGGAATTTCAACCAATCTTGAAAATTTTCTCTTAGGAAGGATAAGAAAATTAAATGGATGAACAATTCTTTTTTCAATTATGTTATTCTTTTTATCAAGCCAAATAGCAAGAAATTTTGGACAAAAAAACGAGTGAATTTTCATCTTTCTCGATTTATTAAAGTCAAACAAAAGTAAAGCTCTTGCTTTTTCACGACGAGTAAACATTAAACCTTTTATTATCCAAAACAAATTACATTTCTTAACATCAATATTAATTTTTTTAGTTTTATATCTTAAACCTATCAACATTTTTTAACCTCTTATATTCTTTATACATTTTATTTACATTCTTCTCTGTAACAAAATCATGGTGCTTAAACCCTCCTCCAAAAGTTTTCGGAATATGCATCAACTCATGAATAATAACTTTAATTTGTTCTTCCTTACTCATTTTATCAAATCTTTCAGATAAAAACTCCAACGCATAAACCGCCTTAATCCCAATTGCCTTTTGCATTAACTTCCCCAAAGCATGGCACCTTGCAATAGTTCTCCTCGATGAACTTCCAAAACCTCTAAAACACCGAACATTATCCAGTTGAATATGTGGAAATAAAATCCTAGAAATCTCCTGTGCCTTAGCTTGAAGATCTGGAGCAGATTCATATTTCATAGGAAACCAAAAACAAACCTATTTAAATTATTTTGTAAACATGGTTATATGATACAAAAAATAAAAAACAATATCAAATCATTTCGCTTTAAAGAATTTGGTTCAATAGTTTATCTCATAAAACTTAATAAAAAAAATATTTTAATTGATACAAGCTCGTTTATAAATAGAAATGAACTAATTGAAAACTTAAAAGAACTAAATATTTCTCCTTCAGATATTAATATAATTATTCTAACCCATCATCATTTTGACCATATAGAAAATTTAGATTTATTTGAAAACGCAAAAACATATGGAAGCAAAAAAGATTTTCCTGAAAAAGAAATTTTAGACATTAATGAACTGAAAATCCCGGGATTTAAAATTATAAAAACACCTGGCCACTCTAAAGGAGGCATCTGTATTTTATACGATGATATTTTATTCTCAGGAGACACAATTTTCCATAGAGCAACAATCGGAAGAACAGATTTGCCTGGAAGTTCAAAAAAAGAAATGCAAAAATCATTAAAAAAATTATCTGAAATAAAATATAAAATACTTTGTCCTGGTCATGGAAATGAATAATCTTCTACCTCAATAATTTTTCTTCTCGACGTAAAACCTGACTTTATTTTTACTTCTTTTGCCCCTTGTAGAGAAACCCTTTCTCTCGGGGTACGCCCTTGGGTACCAAAATATCTCTTCAAAATTTCAACCAGTTTTATATTTGCTTTTCCATCAACAGGTTTTTCTTTTACCCAAACATCATACTCTACATCTGAATTTTTCACAACTTTTTCCCGAGAAGAATTTGGTTTTACTTTGATTTTAATTTTCATCTCGTAATAATTTCTAACGCATCTCTGTGTTTAAGAACATAATCCTTTCCTAAAACCATTTTCGTCTTTGCATTAATCGCTTTAATAAAATTCTTTCCAAAATCAGTATGAAGAAAAAAAGCAAAGTCCAAGGCAGTTGAACCAGGAGGAAGTAAAAAACAATCAGGCAAAATATTCCCTTTACTATCTCCTAACTTATTAGCGCTTCCTGGAAAAACAGCAATATAATCCAATAAACCAAAAACAGCATTATTCAAAACAGACTGAACACCAGTTCCTTCAACAAAAACACTTAAGACATTTTTTTTAATTTTCTCCAGCGCCTCCATTTGTTTTTCATTTAATCCCCCAGTAATAGAAAAATCTTTTTCACCAGGAATATATTTTATCAAATTTGCCCTCGCTGCCTCTCTCAATGCTAACTCAGAATCAGCTGAACACGGAACAATATTTAAATCAGGAAAATCAATCTTCAACTTTTCATAATTCTCTTTTCCCCTCGGCAAATCAATTTTATTCGCAGCAATAATCATCGGCTTGCTCTCTTTTCTCAAACCTTCTGCAAAATTATTTAATTGTTTTTCACTCCATTCACTTGGTTTCTCACTCAAATTCAAATTCCTTAAAACACTTTTCACATTCTCCTCCTTAACTTTCAAACCTGAAAACTGCTTCGCGACAGCCTCGGAAAACTTTGTTTTTTCCATTTCTGTCTTCCGAGAAAAAACCCTCCAAACTTTCATCAATAAATTATAAAACCATTTATTCAGCTCATCTTCTAAAAACTTAATATCATCTGCAGGATTTCTCATTTTCCTTTCAGGCAACAACTCTCCTTTCTCATTTGTTGAACCCGACACATCAATAACATGAATAAAAGCATCTGCCCGGCTCAAGTCATCCAAGAACTGGTTTCCTAAACCTTTTCCCTCAGATGCTCCGGGAACCAACCCAGCAACATCCATCAATTCAACAGGCACAAACCTCTGATGCTCAATACAAAATCCATGACTCGGATTGCACTGCGTGTTAAATTCTTTGTCAATACATTCAACTTTCACATAACCCACCCCATGATTCGCCTTTATTGTTGTAAAAGGATAAGAAGCGATTTCTACTTCTGCCAAAGTCGCTGCTTTGAAAAACGTGCTCTTTCCAACAGACGGCTTTCCAACAAGGCCAATTAACATAAATAAAAATAGAGAAAAACCTTTAAATAGATTATCAAGTTAGAATTTATACAAGCCTATAGCTCAACTCGGCCATTGAAAAGCCGTTATTAATTTTTTAAATTTGTCGCTGTCCAATACTCTCGGTCTGATCAACCAGCCCTCAACATAAATCTTAAATAGTATCTCATTCTATTCGATACTATACGAGCCTGTAGCTCAGTCTGGTCAGAGCGCCAGTCTTATAGGAATTTAATCCACAAGGGTTAATCTCTCATAGATAATTGAGAAATCTAAGAGAGCTGGAAGTCCACAGTTCAAATCTGTGCAGGCTCATTCATGCAGTTGCAAACTGCATAGGTTCGAGAACACCTAAGATTGGATTTTGATTCAAATCCGAGAGTTTTCACGAGGAGAGAAAAATAATTTAATATTAACGACGAGCAAAAATAATTTTATATTAACAAAGAGTGGGACCAAGAAACCTTGGTTTCGTTTGAAACTGAAATTTCAGACAAATAAAAACTTTAGTTTACTTTCCTTCAACGCCCCCACAGAGAATTTTCAATTAATTATTTTTTAAGGCTTTAGAATTTCCCTAGCGATTATCACTATAAGAAAATTTGTAGGAAATAGTTATTGAAGGAGGTTGATGTTTAGTTTCTCCCAACTCCCCCACCTTTTTACATTTTTGAGTGTGAACTCCTGAGTATTCTGTATATTGGAAATTATCTTGTCTTCCTTTTATAAATCTCATCAAACTCGGATCGAATTGTCCAACATCAAGAGTTGTACCACTATTATTTGTAATCCTTAAAAGTTTTCCTAATCCTCCATCTTCATTGACTTCAAAACTAAAATCAAATTTTCCTTTCATAAAACTAATACAAAATGCCTATTTTTAAATCTTTCGAATTGTATTAACTAAAAAGTAACAATACGCCCCCACCGAAGTGTGACGGAGTTTCGAATTCCCTCATAAAATTATTAAAAAAAGTGGAAAGACATAAACCGAAATCCA
>CAZGTS010000004.1:1148-16072 GCA_964528865.1 Candidatus Woesearchaeota archaeon | reverse complement strand
TTGATTCAATATTTGGGAAGGAACTTGAGAGACAAGAGAAGTTAGAGGGGTGGTTCTGAGAACCGAAACATTTAAATAACACCATATATTATTATGTTATATAATGATACAAAATGGTAAAAATACAAATAGATTTATCAGAGAAAGAAGACAAGATAGTGGATGTTTACAAACTTGTCAACAATTTAAAAACTAAACAAGAAGCAATAAAACAAATGATAAAATATTTTAAGGTTAAAATCGTTCCAGAGAAAGTGAATATGGATGAAGAATATTATAAGAAAGCATTAAAATTTGGAGAAGATAAAAAATGAATTGGAGTTTAATTTTAAGTATTGGCCTACCTATTTTATTCATATTCTTTATAGCAAGATATACTTATAGGACATATAATGAAATTATTTGGTGGGGGTTAAAAGTTGATAAGCTAGCAGGAAATGTTGATGCAACTTTAAAGAAAAAATATGATATGATTCCTGCCTTGTCGGAAATTGTTAAAGGTTATGCTAAACATGAAAGTTCAACTTTTTCTGAAGTCACTAAACTCCGTTCACAATGGGGAAATGCTAAAACAACTAATGAGAAAATCAACAAGGCAAATATGTTGGAAGGGGCTTTATCTAAATTATTATTAATTCAAGAACAATATCCTCAATTAAAAGCCGATAGGAATTTTCGGGAGATACAAAAAAGTATATCACGGGTGGACAATGATATTATGAAAGAAAGAAAATATTATAATGAGAAGGTGAGAAGATATAATGTTAGGGTTAAATTATTTCCAAAAAATATTATCGCAAAAATGTTTGGGTTTGAGAAAAGAGAATTCTTTTCGAAGGAAGAATGAATAGAAAAAATAAAATAAAACTAAGAGAATTTGATGATAAGAAATTGTTATGGATTGCTGCAGGAATAGGTTTATTAGGAAACCTTTCAGCAAATTTTATTTTGGAAACCTCTTCCAAGGAAACAAGATTTGGGATAGGCTTGGTGAGTTTTATAGGGTTCTTTTTTCTTCTTTTTGGGCTATCAAAAGGATATGGAAGAATTTATGAGAACAAAAAATAAAAATTACTTTTTCTCAAAACAAATAATAAACAATCGTCGGGATAATTAAACAACATCATATTTAACAAACAAAAACGTTTATATATAAGAGATATATAACTAATTATATATAAACTATTGAAAATGAATACAACCATACAACTTGATAAATCAATTTTGGAATCCTTGAAAAATTCTAGAGAATATCCTCGACAAACTTATAATGAATTGCTTAAAAAAATGGTCGAAGTTTTTATGAGTGTTAAAAAGAAAAACCAATATGATGAATTTTTGCACAAAATTCAACAGCCGATGATGAAAGAATTATGGGATAATAAAGAGGACGAGGTTTGGGAAAGTGCTTAATTCTGGAGATGTTGTTTTAACAAGGGTGCAATATACAGATACAGGTGAAGTGAAAACAAGACCTGCATTAGTTTTATTTGAAGAATTAGGGAATGTTGTTGTGGCAGGAATAACAAGTAACAAGGAAATGGAAGGCGTTCCATTAACTAAAAAAGAAGGGGCCGTAAAAGATAGTGTGATTAAGTTAAATTATATTTTCACAATTTCTCATCAATTGATTTTAAGAAATTTATTTAGTTTAGGTTCAAAAAAGAAAAAAGAAGTTTTTGATGAGTTAGTTCTTAAGTTGAATTCTTTAAGAGATCAAAACAAATAAAAAATAATAGTTGGGATAATTAAACACCCCATCATGTTTGTTCTTCTTACACCTGTTTGAATGCAGTAAATTCCTGTGAGTGTTGAAATTCCTAAGACAACTAAACCGAAAAAGCCAGAAGTGATTTTTTCTCCTGTTAAATATCCAGAAGCAAGGAAGACAATAACAATTAAAACAGAGAGGGTGATTATGGAAACTTTTGTGTAATTTATTTTTGTGATTTTTTGGGAGAAAAATTTTGCGAGGTTTTTTGTTATGAAAAATGAAATTACGCCTGAGACTAAAACAACTGCGAGGATTAAGATTAAAATGTTCATCGAAGGGATTCCGATGATTTCTTTGATTGCGACTGCTGCGCCTGTTCTTGTTTTTGAAATTAAATAAAGCGAGAGGAAAGAAAATCCCATAACTAAAGTGTTTGTTGCGCCGATTAAAACAAGAAATCCTTTTTTATCTGGATTAGAAATTGTGCTCCCGATTATTGCTGCTTGACCTGAGCCGACGCCTGGGAGAAAACTGCAAATGGGGGAAGCAATTAGAGAGCCTAAGAATGCGCCAGCAATTGGGCGTGGATTTATTATTTTAGGACTTGTAATTTCTTGTTTTGGGATTTTGATTTTGTTTTTAATACTCATTACTAACATTGAACCTCCGAAGAGCCCTGTTAAAAGAGGGAGGAGAGGTTGGTTTATTTCCATGTTTAAAACACTCCAACCAAGAAAACCAGTTAAGAGAAAAACACTGAGAGCAGTAAATTTTTTTCTTTCCAAATAAATTAAGATGATTGCAATAAGAATTAATAGGAATGGAATTAAACTTTCAATTAAATTATAGATTTTTGATATTATTAAAATCGAAGGGAATGCAATTAAAATTAAAGTGAAAATTGCGAGGATGCTTCCGTAGCAAGTTAAAAGAACTGCTTGATAGCCCTCGCCTTTTTTCAATAATTCGTGTCCAGGCAAAACAGAAAGTTCTGTGTCTGTGTCTGGGCAACCTAAGAACACAGATGGAATAAAATCAACAAAGGTGTGAGTGATTGCCATAGCGACGACAAACACAACAAAATAAATTGGGAGAATTGAACTTAATAAAGTCGCTGAAAGTGAAATTAAAAAAATTCCAATTAGATTAATATGGATTCCGGGAATTAAACCTGTAAAGGTTCCTGCAAGAATTCCTATTAATAAAGCTAAGATAATCTGGAGTAACATTTGTTAGAAAGATTTAATAATTAATAATCTTTGTTGTGATTATGAATATTGATGAACAGATGAAACTTGTTTTGAGGAATATTGAAGAAGTTGTAACTGAGAAAGAGCTTAAAGATTTATTAAGGAAAAAGAAAAATCCTGTGATGTATATTGGGGCTTCTATTACTGGTCGGCCGCATATTGGTTATTTTATGTGGGTTTTGAAATTGGCTGATTTAGTTAAAGCAGGGTTTAAAGTTAAAGTTTTGTTGGCAGATATGCATGGGGCTTTGGATAATTGTCCTTGGGATGTTTTAGAAAAGAGATATAAATATTATGCAAAAGTAATTCCTTTTATGTTTGAAGGAATTGGGGCTAATCCGAATAAGATTGAATTTGTAAAAGGTTCTGATTTTGAACTGAAAAAAGATTATGCTTTTGATGTTTTGAATGTTTCTACCTTTACTTCAATTAGGGATTGTAAAAAAGCAGCGAGTGAGGTTGTTAAAAATGTCGAAGGAGAAAAAGCAAAGTTGAGTGGGTTAATTTATCCTATAATGCAAATGCTTGACGAAAAATATCTTGAAGCAGATATGCAGTTTGGAGCTACAGACCAAAGAAAAATTTTTATGTTTGCGCGAGAGTTCCATCCTAAAATTGGAGAAAAACCAAGGGTTGAATTAATGGGGCCAATGATTCCTGGGTTAATTGGAAAGAAAATGTCTTCATCCGATGAAAAAGGAAAGGTTGATTTGCTTGATGATGAGAAAAAAGTCTTGCAAAAAATAAAAGGTGCTAGTTGTGTTGCAGGTGACCCTGATAATGGGGTTATGGCTTTTTTGAAATATATTATTATGACTTTGAAAGGGGATAAGAAAGAGAAGTTTGTTGTTGAGAGAGATGAAAAATACGGAGGGAATTTAGAATATGAAAATTATAAACAAGTTGAGAAAGATTTTGTCTCAAAAAAGTTGCACCCACTTGATTTAAAGATTGCAGTTGCACGAGAAATTAATGTTTTATTAAAACCAATGAGAGATAATGAAAAGATTTTGGATAAGGTTGTTAATGAAGGATTTAGTTGATTACCTTGTCTTAAACTCAACAACATCCAAATCTTTTAATTTATGTTTGAGTCCGATTTTTTGTCCGGGGAATTTTGACGATGGTCCCCAGATTCTGGTTTCCCTGACTTTTTCAGAAAAGCCGTGAAGGATTTTTTCAGCAACGTTTTTTAGTGTTGAATCTGGTTTCATAATTATTGGTTTTGGTGATTTTTCTTTACTAGGTTCTTTTGTGTAAACTCTGATTTTGTCAAAGCTTTGGAAAAGTGTTTCTTTTAATTCATCGAGATTTTCTTTTGTTTTAGTTGAGATTAAAACAAAATTATATTTTTTAGATTGGAGGGTTGCAAATAATTTTCTTTGTTCTTGTTTGTTAAGAAAATCTATTTTATTGAAAACGATTATTTTTTTTCCAGAAGATTTTTTCATTTTTTCCAGAACGTCTTTAATTTGTTTAATTTCATCTACGATTATTAAAATTGTGTCGGCAGTGTTTACAATTCCCTTGTCATAATATTCAGAATCAATTGCTGGGACTTCGATTAATTGAATGCTTGTTTTTTCAAAATTCATCATTCCTATTTCTGGTTTTATTGTTGTGAATTTATGTTCAGAGATTTTTGGTTCAGCATTTGTTAAAATTGAAAGCAAGGAAGATTTTCCAGAATTTGTTTTTCCAATAATAACTGCTTGCATGTCGTGTTTTTTTATTCCTTTTTGTGTTGAGCCTGCTTTTTTTGATTCTTTTTCATGTGCATGTTTTAATTTTTTTAATCTTGTTTTTAATTGTTTAAGAAGATTTTCTGAACCCTTATGTTTTGGTGCAAGAGTTAGCATTTTTTTTAAGGTTTTTATTTTAGCTTCTGTTCCTACTGCAGCTTCGTGTTCTGATTGCGCACGTTCAAAATGGGGTGATGCATTTATTGGCATTGAAGGCAACCTACGGTTTCCTTAACTCTCGACTTCGCACAGGTTATTAATTCCAATTACTCCTTACCACGAAATCGTTCGCACACTCCTTTCTTCTTGTTCAGGTGTGCAACTTTTCGTAACACTCTTGGAAGTTGCGAGTAAAAAACTTTTTTTAGTTAATAATTTAAACAAAGTTTATTTTAAATAATTAATGGATAGAAGACAAAAATTAAAATTTATATCTAGTTCGTCGCAGCTGCGCCAAACTAAAGAATTAATTGAAAAAATTACTCAGAAGAAAGAATTTTCTAACTTGCCTAAAAAAGATGTTGAGTTGGCTTTTGAAAAGTTTGACAAAAAGAATTTAAATGATTATCAAAAGTTGAAATTGACAAGGCAGTTTTTGAGGAAAGTTTATTCTTCTTTTACGTCGAGAAAATTATTAAATGTAAAAGATATGGAACCAGAATATGTTTTGAATAAGCATAAATCAACTAAAGAAAGATTTGATTATTACGAAGAAATTTATGAAAGGGTTTTGAAAGATATTGTGGGAGAAGACACATCAATTATTGATTTAGGTGCAGGTGTTAATGGTTTTAGTTATGGGTTTTTTAATACACTCAAGGATACGGGGACTTCTAACGAGGAGAGGAATAAAAAAATAAATTATGTTGGTGTCGAGGCTGTCGGGCAGTTGGTGGAATTGATGAATTATTTTTTTAAGAAAAGAAAAATAAAAGGTAAGGCTTTTCATTTGAGTTTGTTTGAAATTGATGAAATTAAAAAATTAATTAAAAAACAGAAAAAGCCAAAAGTTGTTTTCTTGTTTAAGGTAATTGATTCACTTGAAGTTATAGAGAGAAATTATTCTAAAAAACTTTTAGAGGAAATTGTTCCTTTGGTTGATAAAGTTGTTTTGAGTTTTGCGACAAGGAGCTTGGGCAAGAGGAGCAAATTTAATGTGCAAAGGTCTTGGATAAAAAAATTTATTAATGAAAATTTTGAACTTTTGGAAGATTTTGAGATTGGAGGAGAAAGATACTTTTCTTTTAGAAAAGTATCATAGCAATAATTTGTAAGCAAATTACTGGAAGATATTTAGTTTTTCAAAAAAATAAAAGTTTATAAGATGGGTTTTCTTATTTTCTTTATTAAAGGAGGAGATTAAATGGTACAAAAAACACAACCTATGACAAAACCAGCATTGAATGTTCCTGCAATGCCTGTTGCTAAAGAACAACCTGTTGCACAACAACCAGCGCAAGTACTACCTGTACAAAAGACATCTATCTTAAAAAAATGGTGGTTTTGGTTAATATTTGTGGTTGCAATTATTGGTGCAGGTGTTGGAATTTATTTTTTATTGTAGTAATTCAATAATCTTTATATACTTCTAGGATTATTTCTTTTTATGAAAAAAGATTTTCATAGAAAAGTTTTGGCAATGCCTCACGCTAACGCTGTTCAACCTATCCAAAATTTCCAGAGGAAAATTTTGTCTAATGGAATGACCATTGTTTTTGAGAAACGAGATATTCCTGTTGTTAGTGTAGCGTTCGCAGTTCGAAATGGAGGGGTTAATGAGGCTGCAGAAGAAAAAGGGATTTCACATTTTATTGAACATATGCTTTACAAAGGGACTCCCAAGAGGGATGCAAAAAAAATCGCAGAAGAGATTGAAAAAAATGGAGGTATATTGAATGGTTTTACTGGAGAAACACTTACTGCTTTTTGGTGTAAGATGCCAAGTAAACATTTGAATGTTGCTTTGGAAGTTTTAGGAGATATGGTAAAAAACCCCTTGTTTGATGAGAAGGAATTGGAGAAAGAGAGAAAAGTTATTTTTGAAGAAATAAAAATGTGCCACGATAATCCTATGCGCCATGTTTTTGATGAGATTCATAAAACACTTTATGAAATGCCTTTTGGGATTCCGTTGATTGGAACTAATGAGACAATGAGTTCTTTAGATAAGAATAAAATAAGTAAAAAGTTCAAAGAAATTTATCAGCCAAATAATATGATTTTATGTGTTGTTGGAGATGCTGATTTTGAAAAGATTGTTAAGTTTGCTGAGGAGAATTTTGTAGATGGAAAGGGGAAAATTCCTAAATTTGATATTAAATTAAAAAATGAATTAAAAATAGAAAAGAGAAAAGGAATTGACCAAGCTAATTTGGTTTTTGCATTTCACATCCCTTTATCTACGGACAAGAAAAATTATGCTGCACAGGTTTTGACTACTTTGATGGCAGGAGGAATGTCTTCTAAGTTATTTAGTGAAATAAGGGAGAAGAGGAATTTAGCTTATGCTGTTAAAGGAGATATTGATTCTAGTAAGGATTATGCTTATGCAATTGTTTATGTCGGAACTACGAAGGAAAATGTTGAGTTAGTGAGAAAAATTATTTTAAAAGAGTTTGAAAATGTTGCGAGAGATTTGGATGAAAAAGAGTTGGGAGAAATTAAAGAACAAATGATTGGGAATTATCAAATTTCAATGGAGGATTCTCAGTCGCAAATGGTGAATTTGCTTTTGAGTGAAATCGACGGGGATGCTGAAAATTTTTATGAGTTTGAGAAAAATATTTCTGAAGTTAAATTAGAAGATGTTAAAGATTTAGCGAAAATAGAAAGTTATAGTTTTTTTGTCCTTGAGCCGGAATAATAACAATATTTAAAAACCTTTTTCTATTAAAAATAAAATGGATGAAAAAAAGTTGGTGGTTTTTAGTTGTTTATTTTTAATTCTTATTTTGTCATTGTCTTTTGTTTCTGCTGGCTTTTGGGATTGGATAACAGGAAAGACTACTGGAGATTTTGACACTCATCCTTCAGACGATGATGGTAGTACTGGAACTTTTACTGTAACTCCAAGTACTATAATCTGTGATGTTACAGAATTTGTAAATAAAATTGAAGGTGTTAGTGGTCCAATGTGGTTAACTACAAGATATAAAGATACTGGAGAAATAATACAAAACTTTGAGTGGAGTTTAGTTATAGGAGATGCTCCTTATGTTAGTGAGCCTGCAATTCATCCTTGTAGTCTTTATGTTTATGATTATGGTAGACTTGTTGAAGAAACTATTTGTGTTGATACAAATGCAGATGGTTCTTGGGATGGTTTAGTTTCAAATGCTTGTGATCCAACAGAAGTAGGTTGTCATATTACTAAAGATAATTATGATGTGGGTGATATTTGTGATAAAAATGATTCTTCTTATGTTGGAACAGCTAATGTAAAACTTCTTTCTTCTGTAGGTGATGATGGTAGTCCAGGAAACTTTTCTGTTACCCCAAACACTATAACTTGTGATAAAACAGAATTTTCAAATAAAATTGAAGGAGTTAGTGGACCAATGTGGTTAACTACAAGATATAAAGATACTGGAGAAATAATACAAAACTTTGAGTGGAGTTTAGTTATAGGAGATGCTCCTTATGTTAGTGAGCCTGCAATTCATCCTTGTAGTCTTTATGTTTATGATTATGGTAGACTTGTTGAAGAAACTATTTGTGTTGATACAAATGCAGATGGTTCTTGGGATGGAATTTGGATTTGTCCAAGTGGTGCAGAATGTTATGTCGATAGTGATGATTATGGTGATGGAAATATATGTGATGAAAGTGACGCCTCTTATGTTGGAACATCTTATGTGAAGATTGTTGAGGAAAATGAAACCATTTGTACTGATAGTGATGGTGGGTTGAATTATTATGTAGTTGGTAAAACTGATGGAATACTTTGGGGTACAACTGAATATGGTACTAAAAAAGATTATTGTATAACTGAGGGTGTAAAAGCTGGACGTCTAGCTGAGTTTTTTTGTGATGAAAATCAGGTGGCATCGATTAGTTATGAATGTCCAAACGGTTGTTCTGATGGTGCTTGTGTTGGTGATTTGCCTATTGTTTCTGGATGTGAATATTTAAGTAAAGAAGTATTGCAGAAGGCAAGGGAAGTAAAAAAACAGATAGAAGAGGATGGTTATGGGAAGATTGTATATGTTGAAGGAGAAGACCTTAAAGATGATGATTATTTTTTCTTGAGTAGTGGGGATTATTCGCATTTTATGAAAATCACTAAAATGTATATGGCAAGTATAACGAATAGTGATGTTGAATTCCGAGACACACTCACAGGTAACTGGTACTTGATTGAAAATAAAGATTTTACTTATGGTCAGAATATAACAGTAAATAGTCAGTCGTATACTGTAACAAATAAATCAACTAACGATTATTCATTTGGCACTGTAACAATTGTTCCTGCATTTCGGACAGAGAGAAGAAGTTATGAAGATTGTGATATCTCCTCTTGTACTCCAAGATATTTGTGCCAAGTTGAACCAAGTATCTGCCCAAGTAGTGGAGTGCAAATAAAAAGATGTGAAGAAGTTGATTGTGGTTTGGATAGTTATGAGGAAGATATAATTTGTAATCCTGGGGAATGTTCTGGTTGTGAATTTGATGAAAAATGTATTCCTTATGGTTTTAGAACACAGCTTAGAGAAGATGAAACTGGAGGAGGTGCGGTGTTGAATATGTATTGTGATATTGATGGAAATTTAAAAGAACAAAAAATAGTGGATTTTCAAGGGAGTTGGGCAACATGCCAGAATAATTATGAGTGTGAAAGCAATGTGTGTTCAAGTGGGGAATGTATTGAAATAACTTCAATGTTGCAAGAAACAAGTAGACTTAAAAATTTAGCAATTAGATTTTTTTGTAAGATTTTTAATCCGATTAGTGATGATGAATATAATACTTGTGTTGCTAATTTTTTGAGTGATTGGTTTTAAAAACTTCTTTTCTTCTGATTTTTTATGTTTATTGTAAAAGTTCCTGGGATAAATGGTTTGGGGAAGACAAAGGGATGTGAGAAGGCACCAAATGAAATTTTGAAAGAGTTGAAAAATATTCATTCAACTGAGCAAGGAAAAATTATTGATGTTCAAAAATTAGACATAGAAGAAATTCATTTAGATAATTCTAATCTTGAGTTAAGTAATAAATTAATTTATAAAAATTCTTTTGATTGTTTTGGGACAAAGTCCAGGACGATTTTTTTAGGAGGTGATCATTCTGTTAGTTATTCTTTGACAAGAGCGTTTTTAGATTATTATCAGAATTCAGGCAAAGAACCTTGTTTAATTGTGTTTGATGCGCATGCTGATTGCATGACTCCTATGAGAGTAGAATCAGGAGATTCTCCTCATACAACACTTAAGTGTTGTAAAGAGCCGACACATGAAGAATGGCTTAGCACTTTAATTGAAGATGGTTTTCCAACAAAGAATGTTCTTCTTGTTGGTGTGAGAAATTATTGGAAGGATGAAATGAAATTTTTGAAAGAGAAAAATATTAGAGTAATTACTATGAACCAATTGTTGGATAATTTGCAAGATACTTGTGATATAATTATGGAGTTTGCAAAAGACAAGGAACTTTATGTTTCCATTGATGTGGATTTTATTGACCCTGCTTTTGCACCAGCGACAGGATATCCTGAACCTGGAGGTTTGACGAGTAGACAGTTTATTTATTTAATTCAAAGGATTAATAAGATGAAAAATTTAAGAGCAGTTGATTTTGTTGAGATTAATCCTGAAAAGGATGAAACTGGTTTGACTGTTAAGTTGGGTGCGAAAGTTCTTTCAGAGTTAATATAATTATTCACAAAGGTTTTCTTTTTGTTTTCCTCTTGGGTCTTTCCAATTTTCTGGATGTTGAATTGAGAAACCTGTTGCTGTTGTTCTGATTGTTGTTTCTCCTTCACATTCAATTTCATAGTCCTCACAATAATTTGTTTCATTGCAAATTGCTATTGTTGAAGAATGAAAATCTTGGCCTCCAATTATCCGCCCAGTAAATAAAAGATTATTCGCACTGATAAATACTCCAATTACAATTAAGATGGTTACAAAAATAATTAAGATAGTTGATTTTTTCATGCACAAAATATAAAATATTGTTATTTAAACTTTGTTAATATTCAAACTCTGTAATTAAAAATATCTCTGCCTTTTTTCCAATTACTTTTTGAAGTTCTTCTTGGGGTGCACTGAAAATGTTTTGAAGTGTTGAAAATTCTTTTAGAAGTCTTCTTGCTGTTTTTGGACCTATTCCTGGAAAACCCTCAAGAATAAATTGCATTTGTTCTTTTTTGTTAAAGGATTTTTTGTTTGCACGAATTGACATTTCTTGATTTTTTTTCATAGCGATTCTGTAAATAAATTGTGCAGTGTCTTTGTAGTTCTTAGTAAATAGTATTGGGATTTTATGTTTGAGAAGTATTGAAAGGAGGAACCCTCTTACAGAATTTGCATGCACGCCGTTTCCATTTTCTTCGTTGTATAATTCTTGTTCGTCAATCCCTTCAATTATTAATAATTTATTTTTATATTGCTGAAGTCCTTCAAGTTGATTTGTCAATCTTTTATTTATCATTGAAGAAATAAAATCTGAAACGGTTTTTCTTTCAATAGCGACGTCGTTCACAATATAATCTGCAACTTTTAATTCTTTAAATTCTTTTTCAAAGCCAAGTTTCACAAGTTCTGCAACAACCAAAGATTGTTTTTCACGATAGTCAATTACTACCTTGGGTTTTGGCAAGTCTTTTTTGATTATTTCTTTTTTTGTTGAGAAGATGTTGTGGAAGGGTTTCATTCTAACTTCTTTTGAAAATCAATTTTATTATTTACTAAACTTTGTTTTACAGAATTTATTGCAGTGTGCATCTTCTTCTCTCTGCTTCGTGAAACATAATAAAAAGTTTCGTCGCGTGTTCCTTTAGTTATTAAAATAATTAACTTTCCTTTCATTAATCTTGCTGTTCTTCCTGCTCTTTGAATTGCTCGAATTGCCGACGGGATTGGCTCGTAAAATATCACTGCGTTTACTTCTGGGATATCTAATCCTTCTTCGCCGATTGAAGTACTAACGAGGCAATTTATTTCTCCTGATGAAAATTCTTCAAGGATTTTCTTTTGTTCTTTTTGACTTAATCCTGTCCCGTTCTTTTTTGCTTGCCCAACAAAAATCTTTGCATTAATGTTTTCTATTTCATTAAGTTTTTTAGAAATTGTTGTGGCAGTATCTCTAAATTGCGTGAATACAAGTAATTTTATTTTTTTATTTTTTGAATTTTCTCGCTTTACGATTTCAATAAGTTTTTTTAATTTTGGATGTTCAATGTTTTTTGATAAGAGTTCGTTTGAAGACATGTAAACGAAATTAAATTCTGGTTTTGCTACTAGTTTTATAACTCCCTTGCTTTGTTTTTTTGCTGCTTGTTCAAATAAATTTTTTAAATATTTGTTAAAGCTGGCGATTGTTTGTGTTTCAAGAAGTTCTAATGCGTGCTGGAGTTTTATTGATTGGGCACAGGCACTTGCTCCGAGCATATAATTAAAATTTTTGTTTCCTCTTGCTAAAGTTGCCATGATTCTTTTTTGGAGTGCAATTAGCATTGTTTTGGAGCAAGGACCAAAAAGAACTTTTCTGTATCTTAATTCTTCTACATATTTATCGAATAATTTTTTTAAAATATGTCTTATTTCTTCAAGTTCAGGAGGGAAATCTACAAGGACTTTTTCGAATTTTAATTTTTGGAGATATTGTTTAACATCTTCGCTTTCTCTTGTTCTTAATTCAACTTCTTCTATGGAAAGATTCCAACAAATTTCTTTGATTTTTGAAGATTCACTTCCTGGCGAGGCTGTTAACCCAATTATTCTTGGATGTTCTGATTGTTTTTTGTATATTTGGGCAACATAATTATAATCATAATTTTTTACACATCTGTGGGCTTCGTCTTCTATGAGGAGACAGACATTTTGTAAATTGTATAATTTATTTTTTAAGTCATTTGCAACACATTGCGGAGTTGAGAAAATTATGTCTGCTGTTTGCCAGATTTTTTTCCTTTGGTTTGCTACGATTGCACCAGTAAATAGTTGCATATCCCCGAATAATTCTGGGAGGTGTTTTTTAAAAGAAATTAAATGTTGTTCTGCTAAAGGTTTTGTTGGCGCGAGCAAAATTACTTTTTCTCCTGGAAATTTTTCCATTCTTTTTATTGTTAGCATCAATGCAATAAGGGTTTTTCCTAATCCAGTTGGAAGCACAACTAAACAATTTTTTTCAATACATGTTTTAAGAATGTTCTTTTGAAAGTCTCTTGGAACAATTCCCTGAAGAAATTTTTCCGGCATTTGTAAAAAAATTCTTAGGAGTATAAATAGGTTTTGATAATATTTAAGAATATCTGGATTTAAAAAATTTGTTAAACTTCAACTTCATTTGAAGTGATGGATAGATTTATAAGATTAAATTAACCTCTAAAAAGAGGTCAAAAACATGACGAATAATATCTTAACAAGCATTATGGTGGTCGTATTAATTATTACTTTAATTTCTATTGCAAATGCACAGATGGATTCTTGTGATGCATATTGGGAAGGTTATGTATTTGATACAGAAAATCAGAAATGTAAGTTAACAGGAGCAAGTGGTTGTTCAAATCCTTTTGAATTTGAAACCAAAACAGCATGTGAAAATGCAAATTTACCTCCTAAATCTTGCCCAAGTGGTTGCATATGTAATGGAGATACTCTTACTTGCCCAACTGAACAAGAGCCAACAATTGCAACAGAAATACTAACTACTCCTAAGAACAATAACACTAAGGCACTCTCTTCTGAACATATAAGTGATAAGATAATAACACATGGATATAATCTAATCGATGAATATATAAAAGAAAATCAAAATAAAACTACTTTTCCTGGGGGTATATTTTTTTTTAGATTAAACAACGATATTGATGTGGGAATTTCTCCTGCACTAATTAATGGAAAAATATGGAGAATTATCTCTTTTAATTATCCAGATGGAGCTTCAGAGGCAATTATTTTAGATGGTCCAATTTATCAAGATCCTGGAACAAGAAATGAAGATGCTATAAAAAATGCGAAAGAGACTTTATCTAACATTTTAGATGAAACAAAGAAGATAAAAATGATATTAAGAGAAAATATCAGTTTAGACTTAGAAGAAAATGAAGGTTTTTCATTCTTAATAGCTAAGATGTTTAAGAGTATTAATGTTTCAATAGAATCTCCAATAGAAGACGCCAATGCAACAATAACAATATCAAAAACAGGAACAGGCAAAACCTCTATTCAAAATGGAGAAGTAGAAGTAGTTACATCTGAAAAAGTATTTGTTATAAATTCAAGACTTACAATGCAAACCTCTTTTGGTTCCAGTAAAGAAATTAAAGTTATGCCGGAAGAAATCTCTGAAATTTTAGGAATGAGTTTTATTGAAACTGCAGAATTAGAAGAGGAATTAGAAAAAGCGATTTATTCAGTAAGTGGAACTAAAAAAGCAAGATTGTTTTTCATATTTCCGTTAGATTTAGATATTGAAGCAAAAGTTGATGCTGAAACAGGAGTTATAATTTCGTTAGAAAAACCATGGTGGAGTTTTTTGGCTTTTGGAATTTAAAATTATTTTTTATTTCTTCTTCAAAGAATAAACTCCGAGAATAATTGAACATAAAATAAGCAATAATCCTATTAATGAAATTAAATCAAAAGAGAATATATCTTCTAGAATAATCTTTCCTGTGATGTTTTTATTTAAGAAAGAAAACCCTCCGATTAATGAGATTATGGCAAAAAGTGCTGTTGTTTTTTTGTTCGTCAAAAAATTTGTTTCTTTTTTCATGGTATTTAATGTAGTGTTGAATTTTAAATATTTTTTTATATTACAAGTATTGAATAGAGTAACCCTATTAAAACTATTGATGCAAGGAAACTCCAGAGTGTTAAGTTTCCGAAGAAGATTTTGTTTCCATCTAGGTTAGAAATAGGTAGTATGTTAAAAAAGGTAAACCAGATACTTAATGTTACAAAGTTCATTTGTTCAGGAAGCCCAATAAAATATCCTATTATTGCGAAAATTAAATTTGCAAATATTCCTGCTGCTGCAATTAGTCCAATGTGGAAT
>CAZGTS010000004.1:0-1138 GCA_964528865.1 Candidatus Woesearchaeota archaeon | reverse complement strand
TTCTGAGAAAGTGTAAAGCCCGTGTCTTTTTGCGGTTTTGTAAATTTTTGATTTCACGTCAAAAACAAAACAAGCCATCCAGTTCAAATATCCTACTGAAAGAACTTTCATAATTATTGGCAAGAATGCTCCTAAGGGAAAAGGACGCTTTAATTTATGTGAAGGGTGAGGTGTAGTAATCGGGATTAAACCAATAAAATAAAAAAGTCCAACTCTTTTAATTTCCCATAGCTTGATTTCTATTTCTGTGTCCAAGTAAAAACTTACTACTTTTTTTGCAGTTATATTTATCATAAAAATTAAAAACACCGAGAGCAACACATAAAGAAAAAGTTCCAAGGTTTCCACGAGACTAATCACAAACGCTAAAATAATCGCAAGTATTATAATTGTTGTTATTTCTTTTCTGTTGAGCATTTTAAGACACCTTAAATACGTATTTTTTATTTTTTATAAAGTTTGTTATAGTATAAATGTATAAATCATAGAAATATTTATAAAGAAGTTTAATCTGGAGAAGATATGAGAATTAAAAAAATAACAGAGGTTGTTGGAGCGAAAGTTTATACTGATGGTGGAGATTATTTTGGAGAAATAGAGGAAGCCAATTTAACTGAAAACAAGATTGATGGTTGGAGAATAAAGGTTGGAGGAAGTGTATTATCTCTTATCGGAGGCGCAAGAGGAGTAATAATTCCACATCAATTTGTCAAGGCAATTAATGACATTTTTATCATAAATAAATCTGCTTTGCCAAGTCCAGATTCAGATATGGAAGAAATTAACGAGGACTTGATATAATATGGCTTTGGAAACAATTTTTCAGCATGAACTTTTGACTAAGTTTGCTTATCCATTTTTGTTAATATTTTTTATTGTTTTTGCAGTTCTTGAGAAGACTAAACTTTTGGGAGAGAATAAAAAACAACTTAACGCTGTCTTGGCGTTTGTTATTGGCTTGATTTTTTTAAGTGTTGTACAGCCAAGGTTAATTGTTGAGAATATGATTTTGTTCTTGACTGTTGCAATTGTAATAGTGTTTGTGGTTTTATTGCTTTGGGGATTTATTTCTGGAAAAGGACTTGAGAGCGATATTTTATCTAATAAAGGGGTTAAATGGACAGTAGGAATAGCCGTT
>CAZGTS010000003.1:13306-16664 GCA_964528865.1 Candidatus Woesearchaeota archaeon | reverse complement strand
ATAATTCTGATAATGCGTCTTTGTTTTTTGTGGATAATGTGACCGGGAATGTCGGCATCGGAACGACAGAGCCAACAGGGAAATTACATATTGTTGAGTCTGGGGCCTTGAAAGGGCAAATAACAACAGGATTAATGGATTTGCCTGCTCCTTTTGGTGTAAATTTTTCTGTAGGACTAGGAGTTACTATTACTGATTTTGGTCCAAATGAGGATCCAACGGCTGCAGTTGTGGGATATTCATTAATTAACAACGTCACAAGAGGTGCACTTGCAGTTGGTTGGGGGACAGAACAAGTAGGTATTGGTGTTCTTGGTGTTAGTAAAAATATTTCTAGTTCTCGTGGATTTTCTGGCTTCCTTGAATCAGCTATTGAGGTTACTACAGATGGTTCTGAGGCATATTTAGCATATATGGATGATTCAAACGATACCTGGTCAGGATATTTTCAAGGTAATGTTTACGTGAGAGATAATGTCGGCATCGGAACGACGGCGCCAGACCATGATTTAGAGATAGGAACAGGAACTTACTCGGAAATAGACGCAGGAGAAGCACAATTTACAACAAGTTCCTCACGAACATTCAAAGAAAACATAGAGCCAGTCTATGTTAATAACATTTTAGACAAAATCGCAGAAATTCCTGTAAACACTTACGACTTCAAACCCGAACTTTGCAACGACATCGACGAGAAATGCAAAAACAAAATCGGTTTAATTGCAGAAGATTTTCACGTTATATTTGAAAGAGGAAGCGACAAACAGCTTTCAGGTCAAGAAATCCAGATGGCTTTATGGCTTGGAATACAAGAACTAAAAGCAGAAAGAGATAATTTAAAATCACAAAACCAACAAATATTAAACAGGTTGGAAACACTGGAAAACAAATAAAAGCCCTGAAAAATATTGAAAATGATGAAAAACGAAAAAATCCGTGGCTTAGAAATCAAGCAAATTCCAGAAATTTATGATAATAATGGGGAAGAAAAAAACAAAGAAATCGCGTTGATTAGTCGCAACAAAAAAAATTTCAGCCACGGCGCCTCTACATTTAAAATGGGTTCAAACGGAATGGTCGAACCCAACACTCTATTAACACTAAGTGATGTAAATAATGACAATAATTATTTAAATGTTCCTATGACTAATTCTTCTAAATACAAAATAAAAAAAGTTTCAATTCAAGATGTCAAATCAGGACAATATGTTCTTTCTTTAAACGAAACTTCCGGAGCCAGAAGAAGTAAAAGAATTATTAGACATGGGGCAAAAACCGATTTACGAGTTAGTCACAGAATCTGGTCGGGCGATTAATACAACTGCAGAGCATCCTTATTTGGTGAGGGATAATTCAATAGGCTTTGTCATGGTGCCTGAATCTGTCAAAGATAAGAATATTGTTTTCGATTTTGAACATGAGGATGAAACTTCCAACATGAACTCTTTTGTATTTGCTGAGGTCTTCCCTGAGATTTTTGAGATGATTAATGAAAGTGAGATCACTGTTGATGAGTTGTGTTATCTTTTTTTTAATGGCAATAGCAAGGATTTTGTTTTTACGAGCCAGTTTATCAAGGATTTTTTCCAAAGCAGGAGTAATGATGAACTCAAAACTCATTTTAAGCCCATTAAAGAATCTAATTCTGTTAAAGTCATTGGTTTGATTTCTCCAGATTTGAGTTTTTTAGAAGTTTGCTCTATAGATTCGATAACTTCTTTGACAACAGATTCTTTTACTTCTCTAAAATCATTTTCAGGAATCTCAGATATTTCATTAATTACTGATAATTTTAAATTCATTACAAGTTGTTTAACAATTTTGTCTAATGCTAAATTAAATTCTTGTTTAAATTCTGCAGGAATGTCAACTTTAACAACAATTTTTTCCATAAATGAGGATAACGATGACAACTATTTAAAACTTTCTGAGTGGACAAAGCAAATTAGAGATTTCCATGAGCCATTTATTTTAAAGAAAAATTGGCTAAAGGTTTCTGAGTTGGAGGAGGGAATGGAAATAGCAGTTCCAGATTATGAAACTGGTAAGATAAAGTGAGAAGAAATTACCGAGATAAAACAACATCCAAAACAGCACGTTTACGACTTAAAATATTAAAACAACTTTTCATAATCATTTTACTAAGGGGAATGTTTAAATATTATTATTTGTTCTTTTTATAATGAAAAAGATAGTGGTGTGTTTTGTAATTATAATTATAATTCTGACAGTTGGCGTTTTTGCCGATACAAAAGATACAATACAAGAAATTAAGGATTTTGTAGAAGAAAAAGGAATTATTGTCGAGGACAAAGACATAGTACAAATTAATTTTAGTGATTTACCCGACGAGATTGATATAGAAAAAGTTGAGAACACGAGCATAGTTATTTTTAAAATTAATTATAGTGATAAGCCACTTTTTGTGGTTACTTCTTCAAGCGAGGAATTTCAGGACGTAGCACCGACGCCGGTTTGCGATACAAGATTATTATTACACTTTGGTAGCGAGAAAATAAACAGCGCCGGCTTTTTGAATATGGCGAGCGGAATTCAAGGAAGCACAGAAAAAGGATATGTTATGATTAGGGACGGAAGTATTACAGGAATTTCAACTAATTTAGAAATTACAAAATCTGTTGGATACAGCGAGGTTGAAATTGTTATATACAAAAATGGTGAAGAAGTTGGATTTAGGAATGTTTTAGGAGCGGATTCTTTTGGGATTAAAGTGGATTATGACACCCAGTCAAAAGGGATTGTAAATTTTAAAGCAGGAGATGTGATTTCTGTTTATTTGGATTCAGGAAAGGGAATTTCTTTTACAGATGTTACAACAACAATTGAGGTAACAAATTAAAATGAAAAAAGAAAAATACTTTATAATTTTTGGAAGCATCATTATTTTGGTTCTCGGCTTGTATTTTTTCCAGTTTAATTTGTCTGGTAATGTTGTTTTAGAGTTGGAAGCCAATTATTCTGAAGGCGAAAATTTAGATGGAATACTGAAGTTATCTTTAAACAACGGAGAATTTATTCCTGCATCTTCAATAGTTGTTTTTGAAACCTCGGACCAGCGATATGAATTTGCTTTGGAAGATGTATTTTCTGAGCAACCAATAGAAGGAACATATTATATTCAAGGGCAAAATCTTTCTGGGCAGGGGATGGGTTATGGCTTAATGGGAATTAAAAAAGTCTATCCGGAAATTTCATTTGATTTTAATGTATATTCTAAATCAAAAGTGATAAAGGAAAAAAAAGATATAGGGGAAGAATCTGTTAGTGGAGAGGTTGAGATTGAAACAGAAACAACCGAAATAATAGATAATGTTGGAGAGGCTGAAACAGAAACAGA
>CAZGTS010000003.1:0-13206 GCA_964528865.1 Candidatus Woesearchaeota archaeon | reverse complement strand
AGTTGTTGAAGAAGAAGTTGTTGAAGAAGAAGTTGTTGAAGAAGAAGTTGTTGAAGAAGAAGTTGTTGAAACAGAAACAAGTGAAGTAATTGATGTTCCAATAGAATCTGAAGAAGTCGAAATAACTAAAGAAGAAGCTAAAGAAGATAAGAAAGAAGCTAAAGAAGATAAGAAAGAAGCTAAAGAAGATAAGGAATCTAAAGAAAAAGTTGTAGAAGAGCCCACAATAACAGGAGGAGTTATTTCTTCTCTTTATGAAAGATTTGCTTCTTTATTTTGGTTTACAACAACCGGACAAGTTTCTTTAAGTTTTGAGACAATTATTTCTGGGAAAACTTCAGCAAATGAACCTTTTGTTTATAATTTAGAAAAAGCCCAAACTGCAGAGTTGGTTTCAGGGAGCGTGACTGATGGTTCCATAGCGCTTAGCGACGACGATATACAATTTGAAGTTTTAAAAGATAGAATTCTTGTTTCTACTGATTATTTTGAATTAGAAGAAGGTTTTGGTATAAATTATTTAGAGAGTGATTTTCAAACTTTTGAAATTAATCTTTCTACAATTGGTTTAAATTTTAGTAAGGGGGATTTGAATATAAGGTTTGTTTATGAAGAAGAGGAAGTTATTTCTTTATCAATTGTTTTACAGGAAGGCAAAATTAAGGGAAGAAACGAATCAGTTTTAATAGAAGTTCCGGAATTTATTTTACAAAATTTGACTGACGACGAAAGGCAGATTCTTGTCCAAGAATTTGGAAATATTTCTATTAAGACAACCAGAGCTGAAGTTTTAGATGGAAGACTAATTAGAAACTACAAAATTGGAGATTATGAATTGGTGGCGTCTTATGATTATGATTTAAATGTGACAGATTCTCTCAAAGAACAAATGGAGAAAGATAAACTTAATTTTTTAAGGGATTTGATTAAGATGATTTCAGAGGAAGAAAATGGCTCTGAAAATGTTTTAGAATTTTTTGGAAATTCTGATTTTTAAATCAGACAATAAGTTTTTAAATCAGTTTGAATTAATAATTATAAGGAGGTTAAAATGAAATCAAATAAAAAACAAGCGATTTTTGTAACATCTTTGATTGTGCTTTTGGTTTTGGCTTTAGGATATATTAGTCTTGGAATGTATGCATCTTGGAATCAGGCAAATCAGCTTAATAGTGCACAGTATGGATATAATCAAGCAATACTTTCTGTAGCTGAACAAGCAGCAACATGTCAGCAAGTCCCATTAATTGTTGGAAACCAGACAATCAATATAATTGCTATTGAATGTTTACAACAAGCAGCTGCACCAGCACAAACAGAAGAAATTCAATAATTTTTATTATTTTTTTATCTTTTTTTAAATTTATAATGCAAATAAGCATAGTTATTTGTATATGTAGAAAATAACTTTTAAATTAACTTTTTTACCTTTTCCCGACGACAAATTACTTTTTTAGGTAGAAAAGTTTATAAAGGATTACCCCTTTTTTTTGGTATAAATCAATTAAATCTGAACAGATTTTTTGCACAATTTAATAAAATGAAAAACAAATATGGGGCATCAGACATAAAAGTTCTTGAAGGACTTGAGGGCATCAGAAAGCGCCCAGCAATGTATATTGGCTCTACTGGTAAGGAAGGATTACATCACTTAGTTTACGAAGCAGTTGATAATTCTGTTGATGAGGCGCTTGCAGGGTATTGCACTTCAATCAAAGTCACAATAAATAAAGATGGTTCTGTGACAGTTGATGATAATGGGAGAGGAATCCCAGTGGAAATGCACCCCCAGTTCAAGATTCCTGCGGTTCAAGTTGCTTTGACAAAATTACATGCTGGAGGAAAGTTCGACAAAAAATCTTACGCAATTTCAGGAGGATTACACGGAGTTGGAATTTCCTGCGTAAATGCTCTGTCAAAAAAATTAGTTGTTGAGGTAAAGAGGGGAGGAAAAATTTACCAACAAGAATATTCAAGAGGGGACGCTAAGACAAAATTAAAAATTATCGGAAAATGCAATAATGGAGAAACCGGGACAAAGATTATTTTCTGGCCTGATGAGGAGATTTTTTCTATACTTGATTTTGATTATAAAGTTTTAGAAAGCAGGTTTAGAGAAGTATCTTTTCTAAATGCAGGGTTGAAGATTAATTTACATGACAAGATAAAAGATAAGAAAGAGGAATTTTTTTCTTCTGGAGGTTTAATTGAATTTGTGAAATGGATTAATAAGTCAAAAGAGGTTCTGCACAAACCGATTTATTTTAAGAGAGAGGTAAATGGAACTATCTTGGAAATTGCGATTCAATATAATACAGGATATCGGGAAAACATTTTTGGTTTTGTAAATACTATCAATACTGTTGAGGGGGGGACGCATATTTTCGGGTTTAAGACTGGGTTGACAAGAGTAATTAATGATTATGCCAAAAAAAAAGGGGCATTGAAAAATGGCAATCTTTCTGGAGAAGATGTTCGTGAAGGAATTACAGCGATTGTTAGTATCAAGATGGGGAGCCCTCAGTTTGAAGGGCAGACAAAAACAAAACTTGGCAATTCTGAAGTTAAGGGTTTTGTTGATTCTGTTGTGACACTTGCTTTATCAGAGTTTTTCGAGGAAAATCCGTCGGTGGTGAAGAACATTTTATCTAAGGCACTTGATTCTGCCAAGGCAAGACTGGCTGCTAAAAAAGCCAAAGATTTAGTTCGGAGAAAAAACGTGTTTTCATTAGGTGGCTTGCCAGGTAAACTTACTGATTGTTCAAATAAAAAATCAGATAATACAGAATTGTATTTAGTGGAAGGAGAAAGTGCAGGCGGTTGTTTTTCTGGAGATACAAAGTTAGCTTTGGCGGATGGAAGAAATCTTTCTTTTAAAGAATTAGTTGAAGAAGATAATGAGGGAAAAATTAATTTTTGTTATACTATTGCTAAAAATGGTAGTGTCAGTATAGGAAAAATAAAAAATCCTCGTATTACTAAAAAAAATGCTTCGGTTATTAAAGTTACTTTGGATAATAATGAAAAAATTATTTGTACTGAAGATCATAAATTTATGTTAAGAGATGGATCATATAAGGAAGCTAAAAAATTGGTTAAAACAGATTCATTAATGCCTTTCCATAAACGGATTTCTAAGATGGGGAGAAGAATAACTATTGAAGGTTATGAAATGGTTTGGGATCAGAATAAAACATGGATTTTTACTCATCTTCTTGCAGATAAATATAATCTTGAAAAAGGAATTTATTTTAATGAGCAGGGAGACCATAAACATCATATTGATTTTAATAAGAGAAATAATAATCCAAGTAATATAATTCGGATGACTAAAGAGGATCATCTTCTATTACATACAGAGCATTTGGATAAAACTCTTCACAGAGAAGATATTAAAGATAAAGCAAGAAAAGCTCATCAAACAAAAGAATATAGAGAAAAAATGAGTCAATGGGCTAAGCAGCCGGAAGTTAATAAAAGGCTTTCTGAAAAAGCAAAAGAGCAATGGAAAAATAATGATTATAAGGAATTTATGAGTAAGAAATTTAAAGAATTTTGTGAAAATAATCCAGAGTATGTTGAATTAAATAAAATGATTCTTCAAAAATCTCAAAAGGAATATTGGAGTAATCTAGAAAATAGAAAAAAAGCTTCAGAAAAGATTAAGAAGTTTTTTAGTGAAAATCCTGAGGCAAAAATTTATCTTTCTGAAAAAGCAAAAGAGCAATGGAAAAATAAAGATCTTTTAGTGTGGAGAAGTGAGAAAACTAAAGAACAATGGACTCCGGAATTTAGAGAAAAAAGAAAGAAAGCTTATAATAAAATTTATTATGATAGAACAATTAAGTTAATGAAAAAAGTTCTTGAAGATAATGGAACTCTTGAATCTTTTGAAAAGACTCGAAGGGAAAATAAGGATAACTGCGTTTTAATGATGAAAACTTTTTGTTCAAGATTTTTTAATAGTGATACAGAAATGATGGTTGAAGTAGTTAGAAATTTTAATCATAAAATAAAGAAAATAGAAATTCTTAATGAGAGGATTCATGTTTATGATATTGAGGTCCCTAAGACGCATAATTTTGCTTTGTCTTCTGGAGTATTTGTTCATAATAGTGCAAAGCAGGCAAGGAATAAAGAAAATCAAGCTATACTTCCGTTGCGAGGTAAAATACTAAATGTTGAAAAGGCGAATCCTGTGAAGGCGCTTTCGAGCGAGGAAATAACAAATATGATTGTTGCAATTGGCACTGGTGTTGGTGAGCAGTTTAACTTGGAAAAGTTGAGATACAAAAAAATTATAATTATGAGTGTTGATGGAAAGGAAACAACTTTTGTTAGAAATTCTTCAGGAGAGATACAATTTGTAAAGATAGGAGAGTTTATTGATAAATGTAAAAATCATCAAATTAATTTTAATGATTATGAGGTTTTGTGTTTTGGAATAAAGAATAATAAAACCCAGTTTAAAAAAATCAAATCTGTTATATCTCATCCAATTGAAGAGAATATGTTTGAAATTAGGACGTCATATGGTAGAAATGTTAGGGTTACTTCATCCCATAGTGTTTTTGTTTTTGAAAAAAATAAAATAAAATTGAAAAAAGGTAATGAAATAAAAAAGGGAAACTTTATTGTTGCACCGAAAAATTTATCTCTTTATAAAAAAGGAGAAAATGAGAGTATTGATGTGTTAGAATTGTTTATGAAAAATGCTGGAGAGATAAAAGATAAGATATATGTACGAGGAAAAAGTGTTGAAGAATTATTAAAGAGGAGGGTAATTGATAAATACGGAAAAAATCATAAATTAACTGAGAAACGAGTTTTTATTTCAGAAGAGATTAGAAATGTATTGATAAAGAGAAGAAAGTTGAAGAAGTTTTCTCAAAAATATATATGTAATAAACTTGGGATTAAACAACCATGCACATATTATGACTGGGAAAAAGGAAAGAAAAAACCTTTGTTAAACAATTTTAGAAAGTATTTAGCATTGTTAGATATTAGAGAAGAGGAAATATTGCCTTATGTAAAAATTGAAAGTTCAATTTTGGAAAATTTGTGGAATAATTATTATAGTAATTCTGGGAGAAATAAAGTTAAAAATTATATAGAATTTTCGGAATTGTCTTTTGAAGATATTAGGGAGTTGGGAGATGTTAAGATTTGCCCCCGCCATTATAAGAGTAAGGGAATTAATAGGTATGTAAGAGTTGATAATAATTTAATTAAGTTGATTGGATTCTGGTTGGTTGAAGGGTCATGTTCAGAGAGGAATGGGATTAGGCTTTCAATTGGAAATAATAATGTGAATTTAGTTAATGAATTAGACAGGTGTTTTTATAATGTATTTGGAGTTAGTCCAAAGTTGTCTAAAACGGCTGGCAGATGTCATGAATTAAAGTTAGTTAATCGAATAGCGTCATTAATATGGAAATCGTTTTTTGGATTTATGGAATTTAAATCAAATAATAAAAAATTTCCAGATATAATCTTCAATGTATCTAAAGAGATGCAGTTAGATTTTTTGAGAATGTATTTTCTTGGGGATGGAACAATTTCTAAGTCTAATATATCTTTTACAACCACCTCAAGAGATATGGCTAGCCAATTGTCTTACTTGTTATCTTCTTTTGGAGTAGTAAGTAGTATAAGTGAAAAGGAGCCGAGAGAGAATGAAAAAATTAAGTCTAATCATGTAGCTTATGTTGTGTCTGTTAATTCAAGGGAAGATCTAATTGGATTAAAGAAAGTTTGGAGAGACCATAAAAATGCTAATCATTTAGAAAAAAAGATTAATTCAAAATCGAAGTCTATTAATAAAGTGTATAAGAATATTGCAAATGATTTAATAGCTTTAGAGGTAAGGTCAATAAAAGAGATTAAATCAAGCAGTAAACTTGTTTATGATTTTTCTGTTGAGGGTGACGAGAATTTTATTGCAGGGTTTGGAGGACTTTGTTGTCATAATACCGACGCTGATGTTGATGGAGAGCACATTAAAACTTTGCTTTTGACTTTCTTTTTTAGATTCATGTCAGAATTAATTAAGAATGGAAATATTTTTGTGGCGATGCCTCCTTTATACAGGATTAGGAAGAAAAAAGATTATTATGTTTATTCAGATGAAGAACTTAAAGAAATGACTAAGAAACTTGGGTCAACTAAAGCGCCGACAATCAAAGATTCTCAGAGCATTAAAATTTCTGAAAAAAATCTTAATGTTACGCGGTTTAAGGGTCTTGGAGAGATGAGTTCTACCCAACTATGGGATACTACTATGAATCCTGAGACAAGAAATATTAAAAAGATTTTTATTGAAGATGCTGTTGAAGCAGACCACACTTTTTCAATGCTAATGGGCGACGATGTTCAAGCAAGAAAACAATTTATTATAGAGAATGCATTAAATGCGGAGTTAGATGTATAAAATGAGAAAAGTAACAGCTTGTATAATTAAAAATAATAAAGGAGAAGTTTTACTTCAAAAGAAGACATTAGATTATCCTGTTTGTTCTGGATGCTGGGCATTTTTTGGAGGGCATATTGAAAGTAATGAATCTGTTAATGATGCGATTGTTCGTGAGTTGAAAGAAGAAATAGGAATAAAAATTTCTCCAAAATTTTTGTTTAATTCTAATTATCCTTTAAATAATAGGCCTAATGAAGTACATGTTTTTTTAGCTTCACTAAATGATTTATCAAAGATTTCTTTAAAAGAAGGGGCAGGGTTTAGTTTTTTTAGCAAAGAAGAATTAAAAGATATTAAATTAACTCCTGATACTAAAGTTATTTTAAATAAATTTTTTGAAGAATTTTAAGAAAATGACAAAAAATAAATTATTAACTCCTGCATGGATTTTGGAAGGTTATGATTCTCCTGTAGAATATGAAAAAGCAATGCAGAAGAACAAGTCTTCTACGTCGTCGAAGCAATCTGACGATTCTTCAACGAAAGGAAAAATAGAAATAAAGAATGTCAAGACTTTCAAAGTTCGTAAATGTCCAAAGTGCGGTAGCGATGAGGTTGGAGTTATTCTTGTTGGTGAAGGAAAAAAAGCAGACAACTGGGAATGCCGTAAATGTGATTGGGAAGGAAAGGACATAAAAGAAAAAGAATTAACAGAAGAAGAATTTATTAAATATATGAATGAGAAGAGAGAAGGTGTAGCATAATGGAAGAAGAAAAATTACAAAAAAATATTGAATTAATTGAAAAAGAAAAGCAAAAATATTTAGAGGAACATCCAGAAGAGAATGAAGATAATAAAGATGTTGATGTGGATGAAATAGTTGAAGAAGAAAAAGAAGTAGATATAACTGAGGTTTCATTTGGAGATGATGAAATTGAAGAATGGATTGGAAAGTTAGAAGAGTTAAGGGAAAACAAAGACGGACACATTCATTTAGAAATTGATGATGAAAATGAGTTATTAATAAATTATGAAGAGAGTGAGGAAGTGGAGGAGGAAGAATGAAAGCAATTGTAGAATGCTTAAAATGTGGAGAAAAACTTACTACTAATTATAAAAGATGCATTGAAAGTGGAACTGCGGTGCATACTTGTAAGGGAGAAAAAGAATGGGATGTAATTGATGTTAAATGGAAGAAAACTTCTGAGACAGAACAAGAATTAAATGAAATTGAGAATAAAGAATAATGACACCTATTATTGATTCGAAAGTTGCTGAAGATGAGAAAAAAGGAATTGTTCAGACAGAAGTTTCTGGAGAAATGAAAAAGGCATATTTGGATTATGCAATGAGTGTTATTGTTTCTCGGGCGATTCCTTCAATTGAGGACGGGTTGAAGCCAGTGCAGAGAAGAATTTTATATGCAATGAACCAAATGGGGTTGAAGCCTGGCACTCCAACTAAGAAGTCAGCGAGGGTTGTAGGAGATGTTATGGGAAAATATCATCCTCATGGAGATAGTTCTATTTATGAAGCGATGGTTAGAATGACGCAGGATTTTTCATTAAGGTATCCTCTGGTTTTTGGGCAAGGAAATTTTGGAAGTGTTGACGGGGATTCTGCGGCAGCAATGAGATATTGTGTTACAGGAGATACATTAATTTTAACAGATAAAGGGGTTATGCAAATCAAAGATATTTCCGATAAGAAAGAAACAAAGATTAATATGAATGTTTTATCTTATGATGGTAAAAAAAATAGAGCAGTTAAATTTTTTAATTCTGGGAAGCATAAAACAATTAGAGTAAAGTCTAAGAGTGGTTATTTTTTAGAAGGTTCTTATAATCATCCTGTTCTAATTTGGAAGATTGGTGCAAATTTTAAACCTATGATTTCTTGGAAGTTATTAGAAGAAGTTAGTGAGGGAGATGTTATTTTAATTAATAGGAATCACGATTTGTTTTCTAAAAGTACTTGTAATTTAAAAAGATATTTTCCTAAAAAAGGATTCAAAAATGAGATACCACTTCCGTTGAAGATGAATAATAATTTGGCATTTTTGCTTGGAGCGTTAGTTAGCGAGGGAAGTTTTCACAATAGTGGCCGTAATAATCAAATTGTATTTAATAATAAGGATATAGATTTTTATAATAAAGTGAAATCCATTATTAAATCTCAATTTAAAGGAGTGCAATTATATGAGAGGAATATTAAAGGAGGGTGTAAGGAATTAAGTATTTATGAACAAAAGGTTGTTAAGTTTTTAATTAATATTGGATTTAAGAATAAAAAGTCACATGAAAAAGAGATTCCTTTTTCTGTTTTGTGTTCGGGGAAAAAGGAAATTAAGAATTTTTTGATTGGTTTATTTGAAGGGGATGGAAGTATTCAAGTTGTGAATGATAAAAGACATGGAGGGAAAAGTCTTCAGTTGACTTATGATTCTAAGAGCGATATTTTAATTAGTCAATTAAAAATAATTTTATTAAATTTTGGAATTGTTACTGGGAATCCTTATGTGGATAAAAGAAATAATTGCAAAAAGATTTATGTTCTAGGGTATAGCAATATCTTTAAATTTTATGAAGAAATTGGATTTTTTTCTAAACGAAAAAATAATAAACAAAAAGAAATTAAAAGAATTAACTCTATGAGGATGAGTAAAAATGATTTTGTTCCACATTTAAGTGATTATTTTAGGACTAAATATTCTGGGGAATTTATAATGAAGAATAATTTTGATAGATATAATTTATTAAGAAAAAATTATAAACAATTAGTTAAATTAATTGATAAGGAAGATAAAAAATTAATTGATTTTATTTTGAAGAATGAATATTATTTTGACCAATTAGTTGAGGTTAGGAAAACAGGGAAATTAAGAAATGTGTATTCTATTAAAGTAAATAGTAAATGTCATTCATTTATTGCTAACGGATTTGTTAATCATAACACTGAAGCAAAATTAAGAAATTTAAGTTTAGAGTTGTTAAAAGATATTGATAAAGAGACTGTAAATTTTGTTCCTAATTATGATGGTTCGACAAAAGAACCTAAGTTGCTTCCTGGAAAACTTCCGACGCTGATGCTTAATGGTGCGACAGGAATTGCTGTCGGCATGGCAACAAATATTCCCCCGCATAATCTAACTGAAGTCTGCGATGCTATTATCGCTTACATAAAAAAACCAGAGATTACAATTGAAAAATTGTGCGAGATTATTACTGGTCCTGATTTTCCGACTGGAGGATTGGTTCATGGAGATATGGTTGAATTGTATAAGACAGGTAGAGGAAGATTGATAATGAGGGGGAAAACTTCTATTGAGACTAACACCCAAGGGCGTACACCAAGGAGGCGCGAGAACCTGCAGAAGCAGGCCCCGAAAGATTTTAATAAAAAATCTTTACAAGGGGTAAAAAATAAAGAGGTTATTGTAATCACGGAAATTCCTTACATGCTTAACAAAACAACTTTGCTTACTCAAATTGCTAATCTGGTTCAAGACAAAAAAATAAAGGACATTTCTGATTTAAGGGACGAATCTTCAAAAGGGAAAATTCGGGTTGTGCTTGAATTGAAAAAAGGAGCTAATCCTAAATTTGTAATTAATTCGTTGTATAAATATACAAGGATGCAGGATTCGTTTAATGTTAATTTTTTGGCTTTGGTTAGAGGGCAACCAAAAATTTTGAATTTGAAGGATGTTGTCGAAGAATATGTTATTCATAGAAAGATAATTATTACAAAGAGGTCGGAATATGAATTGAAAAAAGCAAAAGACAGACAAGAGATTGTCAAGGGACTTTTGATTGCTTTGAAAAATATTGATGCTGTTATAACTTTGATTAAAAAATCTAAGGGCAAAACCGAAGCAGTGGAAGGGCTTGTTCAAAAGTTCAAATTGACAAAAAAACAAGCAGATGCTGTTTTGGAAACTAAACTACAGCAATTGACTTCAATGGAAGTTGATAAGTTGAATAAAGAAGCAGAGGAATTGAAAAATATAATTGCTGGACTTGAGAAGATTTTAGGAAATATTAATGAGGTTTTGAAAATAATTGTCAAGGAAGTTAATGAATTGAAAACTAAATATGGCGACAATAGAAGGACAAAAGTTTTGCAGAGGATTTCTGAAATTTCTGAAAAAGATTTGGTTCAGAAAAAGGAAGTTGTAGTCACAATAACTGATAAAGGTTATTGCAAAAGAATGGATGTGCAGATTTACAAGGAGCAGAAGCGAGGAGGGAAAGGAGTTATTGGAAGCGGTCTTGCAACAGGGGATTTTGTAAAGCAATTAATTACTTGTTCAACTCATGATTATTTAATGTTTTTTACTACAAGAGGAAGAGTATTGTGGTTAAAGACTTATGATATTCCTGCCGCAGAAAAATATAGCAAGGGAAAAGCACTTGTAAATCTTCTCGGTTTAAGAAATGAGAAAATTACTAATGTTCTTTCTGTGAAAAGTTTTTCAGACGATTTATTTATGGCGACTAGAAAAGGACAAGTTAAGAAAATTTCATTGGGTAATTTTTCAAAGCCAAGAGCGTCAGGTGTTAAGGCGATAAATCTTCCCCCTGATAATTCAGATGTTTTGATTGGTGTTGAAGTTGTGAAAAAGGGGCAAGAAGTTTTACTTGCAACGAGAAAGGGTCAGGCAATTCGATTTAGTAGTGATAATGTTCGGGCAATGGGAAGGGCAAGTTATGGTGTGACAGGAATAAAAATGAGCAAAGGAGATGAAGTCGTTGGCATGGAAATTTTAGATACCGAGGCTATTTTGACAATAACTAAAGAAGGTTAATGATTATCGGAAAACAGCAAGAGCAGGAAAGGGCGTGATTAATTTGAAGGTTTCGGAAAAGACAGGAGAAGTTGTTACGACGATAGCTGTGAATAGTGATGACGGAATAATCATCACCACAGGAAAAGGGATTGTGATAAGAACGTCTTTGAAAAATATTCGGGTGATGGGGCGTGCTGCCCAGGGTGTGAGGATTGTAAAACTTCATCCAGGAGATTATGTTACTGATTTGATTAGAGTGCAGGAAAATGGTGAGTGAATATATATAATTAATTATAAGAATAGTTAAATAGTACTAATGATAAATTTGATTATGGGTTTAAGAAATAAAGTTGAATTTTCTGTTGAAGGATTTTTAGATAGTTTAGAAAAACTTACGAAAGAAACTAAGATATTAAATAACCTTGAGAATGAGAAAGATTTTTTTGAAAATGTTTATCCAAAATTAGAAGAACTTTATTATACTGTTAGAGCAAAAGGTATTATGAAAAGGTATGTTAAAGATTAATACCAGATATCTAAGCCTTTTTGTTTATCTAATATTTTTGTTTTTTGTTCTGGAATTTTTTTTCCGAACTTAGGACACATTGATTTATATTCGCACCAGTTGCAGAGTTTTGTAACTTTAGGAGGGAATTTTTCTGTTGCCTCTATTTTATTTATTAATGCAACTGTTTCTTTTTTTAATTGTTGTAATTGTTCATTTGTCCGACGAGAACAGATTTTTTGATTGTGCGCGAGGTAATGCCAGATTAAGAGAACTTCTTTGTCTTGTCCGAATAAATCTTTGACGCCTATTGAATATAATGCGAGTTGACGGTCGTTTTCAAATTTTTCTTGTTTAGGTAGAAAGTTTGCGGTTTTATAATCGTGGACTTCGTATTGGTTTGTTTCTTTGTTGTGAACCAGTCTATCTATGAATCCTTGAAGTTTGTATTCTCCTTGCTCATCAAGATTAATTAAAATTCTTTTTTCTATTTCAATTGTTCCATCTTTGAATGGTTGGTGTTTTGTGTAATAGTTAAGAATGAATTGTACACCTTTGTTAAAATAATCTTTTGAGGTAAATCCATTTTTTACAATTATTATTTTAGGAGTGTATGTTTGCTGCCACTTGTCTGCGTAATGAACAATTATTTCATCTATTGTCGGGAGTTTGTTGTTTTGAACTTGAGTGTAGAGCCATTCCAAAGTATCGTGGACTGTTGAACCTAAATGGATTTCAATTGTCTTTTCTATTTCAGGAATTATTTTATCAATGTATTTGTATTTGAATTTAAGAGGACATTGTTCAAAAGTGGATAAACGAGAATGTGAATATATTGTCATGAATAAGAAAAAAGAAAGAGGGTTTTAAAGTTTATTGGAATTATTGAAGGCTATTAACTTTTGTTTTCATTTTTCCATAAAACGAAGGTCCAATTGATTGAAAAGAATTAAAAGGATTAATTTTCTTTCTTTCTTCTTGAGAATATCTTTTTAATGCTAATATAAATTCTGTGTGTTGTCCAGAAAAAAGTGCTCTTTCAGTTTGAGTATGTGTTTCAAAATATCCCAAAAAATTTCTAATATCTTTAAATTCAATTTCTTTTGCTTTTTCATCCCAATATTTTCTGTTTGTTGAAGTTTCATCAATTTCAAGACGAGTTTGGTTAGATAAATTTTTCATAAATAATAATTATCTGCTTTTCTTTTTAAGAATTATTGTTCTTGAATATACTATTCAACAACTTCATCTATTGAAGTGTCAATTTCACATTTACCAGTTTCTTGGTTATAAGAATCAAAGCCTTTGTTTTGGCAACATTCGCCTCTTGATTCAGGGCTAACTGTTGCGCATGTGTTCCCAACAATTAATTCATCTTTTGCTAAAAATCCCCACCAAGAATTTCTTTGTTTTATTATTTCACCTGTTTCAGAATTCATTTTAAATCTTACACGTTCTCTTACAGGAATAAAACCAAATAATCTTGCTTTTTTTCT
>CAZGTS010000002.1:11157-22836 GCA_964528865.1 Candidatus Woesearchaeota archaeon | reverse complement strand
CACTGTACTATGGGGCTTTATATTTTATAGATTTTGTATTTTTAAAATTATCATAGAAATATTTTTATACTCATTAGTCTTCTAATTATTATGGCGATTGGAGTTACTTTTATTATTATAGCTGTGTTAATTGCAGCAATATGGATAATAATAGAAATTAAAAGATTAAAGCATAAATTATTTGCCATATTTTTGATAGGATTAATTTTATTAGGATATTTTAGTTTTAATCTTTCTCTTCGCGAACAAAACGTAGACATTAAGACTGTTTCAGGACTAATTGACGCAAGCAAAATTTATTTTTCTTGGGTTGGTTCTGCTTTTGGAAACATGAAATTGATAACAACTAATGCTATTAAGATGGATTGGGGAGCCAATGAGACTTCTGTGAGATGAAAAGTTTTATTTTTATTTTAATGTTTTTTATTGTAGGAGTTTTGTTAATAATTAGCAATAATAATTTATCAATGTACCAACAATTAAATGTTGTTAAGTTTTCTGAATTATATGTTGAATGGTTTGATAATCTCTATGCAAATTCTCAAATATTAGTTAAAGAAATTATAAAGTTAAATTGGCTTCCTAGGTAAGGTTTAAAAACTTTGGATTTTATTATATTTTATGGTAAAAAAGGTGATAAAGAAGAAAAGTGTGAAAAGAAATTCTGGGGAAAAAAAGAAAAGTACAAAAAAAATTAGTAAAAAATCTGGTTCAATTAAATCTAAACAAGTTCGAATGAGTAAACAAAAAATTAATTTGGTTTTAAAAAATTTAATATTATTTGTTATTTTATCTTTAACGTCTTTTTTATTATATGTGGTTTCTTCAGATGAATTATTAATTGATTTGTTTTCTTTACTTGCGATAGTGCTTGGTTTTGTTGCAGGAGCATTTTTGATAATTCTTTTGATTTTCTTCTTTATGAGATTGATGGAAAAATAATCTAAATATTTTATTTTTGACTTTACTAGGCCTTAATTCCTAGCACAGGTTTCCAACAGCTTTATAAAACTTCTTTGTTAGATTTTAAGATGTCAGAAGAATGTAATTTAGAAAATTTAAAAGAAGATTATAAAAAAATTCAGAAGAAATATGATTTGCCTGAATTTAAAAAATTTAATGAAGATTTTCAAATAGAGAAACTTGCGGAAACTGAAACAGATTTTTTAGTGAGAGAAATACGGAAATTTATGGCAGATAAGTTCATGAATTATTTGAGATTTATTGAATCTATTCTAAATCCTGTAAATGTTCCTATGTTTGTTTTTTCTATTGTCAAGTCAATTGGAGAAGAAGAGAAAAAGAAATTAACAGAAGTTTATAAAAAATTAGCAAAGTGTGAGGTTGATTTGATTAGATTGGATGTTAAATTTTCAGAAGATGATGAAGTGAAGTTCGTGAAGGAATCTTATGATTTGTGGCAGGAAATGAAGAAAGATATTTCTGGAGTTATTGAAGTAATAAAAAAGAATTGGGATAATAAAGTTGAAGTGAATGGGAAGGGTTATTTTGGTTGAGTTATTCCAACCTCTCAAAAACCTCTTCCAAATTAATTTCAAACAAAGCAACAGGCATTCTGATTTTCCAATTTTTTAAAATTTTAGGATGAATTTCCCCAATTAATCCTATATTTTTTCCGTTGATTTTAATTTCTGCAACTCTGCCTTCAACAAAATGGCAAGGTATTTCTTTTGTTTCTTGAGGTTCAACAATTGTTATTTCTAAATTAATCATTTTGAATAAATATTTTATTGCTTGTTTTATTTCTGTAAAGTTTCCAGGAGTAAATGCAGCTGCAAGATTTTCTGTTTCAGATATATTTTCATTTATTTTGAATATTTTTCCAATTTCAAAAATTTTCTGAGGATACTCAGAATCAATGTTTTCCGAAAGAATTTTTAACAAGTAATGTGTTAAATCTTTTCTTAAAATAGAATATTCTGTTTTTGATTCTTCTACTTCAATAAAATCTTTTTCTTGTTTTTTATTGAGTCCCATTTTTTCGAATTGGTCTTTTTTAATAGTGAGGTGATAATTTGAAACTTCTAACATCCCTAATCCTGCAAGGATTTCTGAAAATTTTCTTTTAATTCTTTCTCTAGGATTTTCTTCGCCAATTGTTGAAATTTCTGGAATTTCTGGAATAAAATTTTCATAACCATATGCAATTGCAACATCTTCAATTAAATCAACTTCATGCAAAATATCTGTTCTCCAAGCAGGAATTTCTACAGTCCCTTTATTATAATTATAACCCATTTTTTCAATTAATTGTTTTAATTCTTTTTCATTGAGGGCCAATCCTAAAAGTTTGTTAGTGTTTTCCAACGAAATTTTCATTTTCTCCGTTGTTAAATTAGGAGTAAGTTTCTTTTTTCCATATCTTATTTCCATTTGATATATCTTTCCTCCCATATCTGCTAAACTTGTTACGATAATGTTCAAACATTTGCTTAGAATTTTAAAATCAAATCCAGAGCATTCTACAAAAACCTCGCTTGTTTTTTCGGTTATTTTTCCAATTAGTTGAGAATTTATTATTGGTGGCATACTTAAAATGTTTTCATCGTCGTCAATAAAAATCGGGAATTTTTCTTTTCCTGCTAAAAGATGAGCATACTCTTTTCCTGTTGAGTGTCTTTGTAAAATTTGGAGTCCAGACATTTCTCTATCTGATCCTAAGGGGATGAATTTTATTTTATCTGGTTCTAAAGCTTTGAAAGTTATTGGCAGTTTAATTTTTTCTAAAGGATAAATTCCTATGGCAACTTTCTTTCTTTTCCTCCCAATTGTTATATGAAGTTTTTCTTGGATTTCAATTAATTCTTTTATTTTATTATTATTAAATTTTAATTTTTTAACAATTGCACAAGCAGTATATGGACGAATGTTTTTTAATGAAGAATTTATATTAATTTTGTAATTTTTTTCTGGCTTGTTTAGTTCGTATTTTTTTAGTTTTGTTTTCTTCCCTAGAAATGCTAAGAAACTTCTTTTGAATCCTTGATAAGATAATAAATCTGGACGATTTGGAAAAATTTCAATTTGAAGTTCGTCGTTTGTTATTTCTTCAACTGGAGTTCCGAACATTGCAATTTGATTTTGCATCTTCTCATCTAACTTTCCAATTTCTTTTTCAAATTGTTTTTTATTTAAATTTATTACTGCCATTTCATTTTATCCAAAATTTCATTTTTCTTAGTTTAGTTATATCGTTCTTGTAAAGTTCTCTAAGGTCTTTTATTTTATAATAATCCATAAGTGTTCTGTCAAATCCAGGGCCCCATGCTAATACTGGAATGTGTTCTCCTAAAAGAGGAATTGTTACTTCTGGTCTGAACATTCCTGCCCCTCCTAATTCTAACCAGACTTTTCTTTTTGGATGGAACACGTCTATTTCTACAGAAGGTTCTGTATATGGAAAATATGCTGGTCTGAATCTAACTTTTTTAAAACCCATTTTCCCGAAAAATTGTTTTAGATATCCTAATAAATGTCTAAAGTTTGCATTTTTATCGACGACAATTCCCTCTGTTTGATTGAACTCAAAACCATGGCTCCAATCAACTGTTTCGTTTCTGAAACATTTTCCCAATGCAAAAAATTTTGCAGGAAGATTTTCCTTTTTGAGTTTAGCAAGTGTTTGTGCAGATAAACAAGTTGTATGTGGTCTTAGGATTGATTTTTTTGCTTCTTCTTCACTCCATTGATAATCCCAACCTTTACTTTTATCAACACCATTTTCATGACTTTGTTTAACTGCTTTTATAAGTTTTTCATTTGGTAATTCTGATTTTTTATCAATAAAAAAAGTATCTTGCATTTCTCTTGTAGAGTGATCTTGAGGACTAAATAATGCGTCAAAAACCCAAAATGAACTTTCAATCATGTTCCCATTCATTTCTTTAAATCCCATTTCAATCCAAATACTTCTCCCATAATCAATTGCTTGATTTACAAAATGTCTTTTTCCCCCGCTGATTGATGGGACAGGAGAGGTGAGGTCATATCTTCTGAATTTTTTCCCTTTCCATAAAGAATCTTTTTTCAAGATTTCTGGAGTTATTTGCTCAATTAAATTTTGAGGTTTTATTTTGGAACCAATTAATTTTTTCCCTAAATCAGTAATTTCAATACTTATTATTATTTTTTCACTTATTTGTAATATTTCTTTTCTATTTTGAAGTGACTTAAATGCATAAATCTGTTCAGGAGATAGTTTATCATAGTCTATAGGGAGGGATTCAATAAAAAATTCTTCTAACATCTTTTTTGAAATTTCTTCCTTGTTTGCATTAAAAATTATTTTTTGGTTTTTTAATTCAATAAGTGCTTTTTTCTTTAACACACCTATTGATGCTTTGAATTCGTCATTGGATAACCTGCTTACTTTTTGTGCTTCTTGAAGCTCAAGTATTTTTTTCTCATTTAAAAGATTTAATAATCTTCTTTCTGGCAAACCTTTTTTTTTGTATAACGCCCCATTAACACCTATTTCAATTATTTTCTTTTTTGTGAAAGAAATTTTTACAATGTTTTTATTTTGTAAATATCCAAGCGATCTTAATACAGAAGTTTTATCCAAGTTTGATTTTTTACAAATTTCACTTATTTCTTCTTCAAGATAGGGGAGTATTTTCATTTCATTTGGGCTGAGAGATTCTATTAGTTTTTCCATTTTATCTTTAATTAACTTGCATTAAAAAAGGTTTCTTATAATGTTTTTGTCATCCAAGTAGGCATTCCTAAAACAAACCCAAGAGATTTTAAGTCATAAATATTCCTTTTATATTTTTCTGAAATAAATTTCATTTTTAATTTATTTTTATTGCACAATTTTATATTCTGTTTAATTCTTGCAAGAATGTCTGATTTGTTTTTTCTTTCAAAATTAATTATTTCATCTAAATCTATTCCTATTGCAATATTTTTCTTTTTTGCAATTTTTGCAAGGACTTGATTTAGTCCTGAATTTCTTTGTTTTTGAAAATCTTTTCTTTTTGATTGTTTTAGAAGCAAAACATTAATTTCTAATTTTTCAAGAACTTTTCTATTTAATTCATCGTCATCACCTGTAAAAATAATTTGTTTATCTTTATTTTGGTTTATGATTTTTCTTACTTTTTCAAAATTATTTTCTTTAATTAAGATTATTTTTTCCATTTAATTAGAAATAATAGTTCCCTTAAATTTCTTTTCTTTGAGAAGATTATCTAGGTTGTTTAAATTTTTCCCAAGGATATAAGTTGTTATTTTGTTTTCCCTGATGATTTTTGAAGCTGTCTGGTCTAATACAAAATGCTGTCCTGGTTTAAACTTTATCTTGTTTGCCATTTTGTCAAATTTTTTCCATGTTGTTTTTGAAATGAGTTTTGTTTTTTTGAATTTTTTTGGGTTTTTATCATAGAGTCCATCTACATCTGTTAAGTTGATAAAATCTGCTTTGAATTTTTTCGCAATTTCAGCAGATGTTGAATCAGAGGTTTGATTTGGTTTGTATTCTAAAGCCCCGCAAAAAACTACTTTTTGTTTTCTTAAATATTTTTTAATGTCCTTCATTTTATGGGGAATTCCTTTTTCAGGATTGATATTAAAAAAATAAGACATAAAACGAGCATTCATTCTTGTTGAACCAATTCCTGCAAGACTCTGTAATTTTGTGTTTGCTCTTTGGCTTTCTAATGCAGAGATATATTTTCTTGCAATACTTCCTCCTCCACAAACAATAATAAATTTATATTTCTTTGAATTCTTTAAAATTATTTTTTTAAATTCTTTGAGGAACTTAACATCCACTTTATTTGGAATAATTAGACTTCCCCCCAGGCTAATGACAACTACCTTTTTCTTCATAAAAAGAATAAGAGAAATTAGTTTTTATAATTTTACTTTATAGTAAACAATTTCCTGTCCTTAACATCAAAAATTCCTAACCGAACTCCAGAATCAATCCAGCCGTGCGCATAATTCAGTGCAGCAAATGCATTTACAAAATCTTCTTTTTGTTCGAAATATTTGGCGTCAGAAAGATAGTTTGAAACCATCTCAATTATTTCTTTTGCAGAACTTTCTTTTCCTTTGATAATATTTTTTTTAATTTGTTTTAAAGCGGTTGAAGTTAGATTAGAATATTTTTTTATTTTTTGTTTTGTTATTTTGTTTTTCATTGTGTACTTTTTTTATTCTCAAAAAAGGATGTAGGGATTTAGAGAATTTCGCGCTATCTTCTAAAAATTGGATTTTGAGAATAAGCCATTTTTTTAATTATGAATTTTGAACCAATTATTTCTGAGATTATTGCAGATAAAACTAATCTTCCTGCCACTATCTTCAAAATCCCTCCATGAATTGGAATTTTTGCCGTTTCTGAGAATTTTTTTATTGTTTGATCTATTTCTTCTTTATTTAAAATTATATTTGTTTTTTTTATGCCCATTTTTCCTTTAACTATTACAGGATTATCTGTTCCACTACATTCCATGGAGTTTACTAAAGGATCTTTTATTAGAGGATTTAATTTTCCCAAATCTATTTTTAATTTAGTTGGAGCTGGTTTAAGGTATTGAAGACTTTTAGGAAGTATTGGTTCCGGAATTCTTAAAAGAGGGATTGATAATCTTTTTGTTTTTATCACTGTAGGGAATGGTTCAATAAATTCTTCTTTTGTAGTTGGTTTTGCCCTTTCTTTTATTTTTTTAATTATTTCCTGATGTGTATCTTTTTTCTCTTCTTTCAAAATTGTTTCTAATTCAAGAAGTTCATTTTTTACAGAATTTTTAATTAATTCTTTTGTGAATTGAAGTAGAAAAAATGTTTTAAATTCATCCGATGTTTTTGTTAACATATTAGTTCCTCTTTAATTGTTTGAATTCTGTAGGTTGAGGACTTTTTTGAGAAATTGATTTTTGGTATTCACCAGTGTTTTTTATTGATTTTGGAATGGGTCTTTGCATAATTAATTGAGAAGGATGTATTGGTTTGTTTCCAGAATTTTCTTCATGTATTAATGCTACTCCTCTTGCAATTGTTTTATTTTGTTCAAGTAAATTATCTATTTTTTCTACTACTTCTTTATCGTCTTTCTGTTCTTTTTTAACATTAAAATCTTTTTCTGCTAATGTTTTTGCAGATACTTCAAACAATTCTAATAATGAAGATATTTGGTTTGTAAGTTTGTCAAATTTTATTGATAAGTTTGTGATGACTTTTTGCAAGGCAATGAAATTTTCAATTAGAATTTTTTCTGTATGAATTTGTTTAGAAGAAGCAATTGGTTTTTTGATTTTTGGACTTGCACGCTTCTTTTTTTTAACACCTGCTTTTTTTACCATAATATGTTTAAGGAATCTTTATTTATAAATATTAACTTACTTGAAAACAGTATAACCTAAGAGTTGCAGCACATTCTTTGTCTTTCTCATCAGTCCATTTACCATCTATTTTATCTGACTTTCCTCTTCGACCTTTTTCTGAAGTTGAACTCCAATCATTACAATGTTTATTATCTTTTGTTCCGTTTTTTAAAGTGCCTGTCCAGACTTCCTTAGCATTTTGTGGGTTGTCCGTTTCATCTATATTAATTTGATTATCAAGAGTTTCATCTATTAAATCAGCGAGATTATTTGCAATTACTGTTCCGTCAATTAGATTAAAAGGAATTTCTGTTAAGATTATTTTATCTTTTGCATCAGTTGTACTGTTTGATAACCATGCAACAAATGTTCCGGACAATCCTTCTGTGATTGCTAATGCCTGACATTTTGCGTCTGCCCCAGTTGTGCCGCCTAAATTACCATTATATGTTTCTGAACTAATGAAGACAATGCTTTCTGATATTTCTTCTGTTGATTCACACTGTCCTGTTGAATTACAAACATCTGGTTCTTCACAAGTTCCACAACTTTCTCTACAAATAGGATCTAAGCCACATTCTATTTCGTCGCAATTAGGAGTACAAGTTCCAGAACCGATTCTAACAACTTCTCTAATTTTTGAGCTTCCACAACTTACGAATTTGTTTTTGTTATTTTCTTTTTGAAATCTTACTGGAATAATTTCAATTGAATAAATTTCCTCTTCTCCACTTAAATTAAATATTTGTGTTTGTTTTTCATTAGGTTTCATAGGATTATCTTCATCTCTAGAAATGTTAATAAATATTACCACATTATTTAGTTCTTTTGCTAGATCCCCTCCTGAAAGAAATTCTGATAAATCTTTTGTGGCTATTTTTTGACTTGAACTGTTGGTTGCTCTTATAAAATATCCTGCAATATTAAACAAGCCATTGTTTGTTATTGTTATCTCTAGAGAATCTTCTGTATAAATTAAATCGTCGATAAAGATAGAAACACTATCTGGGCATTCTATGACATTTTTTGGAACATAGGTTTTTATTACGTTGTAGACGATTGTTCCCATAATCAAAGCAAAAACTATTAGCAAAACATAACCTATCATTATGCTTATTCCTCTTTTACTTTTCATAATAATAATAAAGTTTTTGGATTTATAAATATTTATAAAACCTATTTCCATAAAAATAATATAAAATGAGGGGGAAAATATTATTTATTTTTTTAGGATTGACCTTAGTTCTTAGTTTTGTCTCTGCGAATTTTGAAACTGGATATCCAAACCATGCAATTGAAAAACAGTATATTTCATATGGTAATATTAAAGGGTGGATAAATATGAGCTTTGATGATGAACCAGGAGATTCTCTTTTTGAAGATTCTTTTAGAAATTCATTAAGTTTACTTGATTTATTAAAAACAAACTTAGGTATAAGTTATACTTGTAGTACTGGAAGTTTATGTTTGTCAAATTATGAAGTAATTGGTTCATCAGAGTCAACAAAATCATTTAGTTTGAATTCCGGAGAGAAAAAAATTATTGGGTTTAAAATTACAGGAGATTCTGTTAATGTGAATTCAGTTACCTTCAATGTTGAAAGTGATGCAACAGCGTCTTGCAACAATCAATTAAAAATAGATTTTTTGAGAGATGGTAATGTGGATTTTTCAAATAACAAAATATCAACCTTTTATTGTTCGTCAAAAAATTATGGTTGTTTTGACGAATTGAAACCTCTTTTTGAAGCAGAAATAACTTCCGAGTCTTATTGTCAAAAAATAACACTTAGTGAATCTCCGGAATTTAATGTTGGAGCATGGATTAAAGAAAAAACAGCAGGAAACAAAAAATTGTTTATGAAGATTTATGATATGGATGAGAATTATGTTGCCTCATGTGAATTGCCTGCAGCGTCATCTATTGGAGGAGAAATTAATTGTGATTTAAATTATCATAATACCAAAGCTGAAGAATATTATGTATGTGTTTCTCCTATAGGTAGTGGAGGAGAGTATTATATAAGAGGGTATTCTGATTTATCTGGAGGGTGTGGCTACAAAGGTTCCCCAACTATTAAAGAACCTAAGAATTCTGCTTATCAGATTTTTGTTATAGGGAAAAAATTTAGTGCAATAGAAACTTTAGAGGTTCCTAATATTTTACCAAAGGGAAAGACTCTTTCAGAAAGAGTAGATGATTATATTGAAATAAGATATAGCGGAGATTGTTCGTCTGGTTGTATAATTCCAATAGAATTTATTTCTAAGGTTAATCAGAATTTAGTATTAAAGGACTTAAATGTAAATTATGCCTTTGGAGAATTTACAGGAGTTACAGAAGAATTTTATGATTTAAATGAAATCTCTCCAATAATAAACTCGGAATTCCAAATAATATATTTAGATGAAGGGAACTTTTCTGTTCCTTCAGATTATGGGGAACACGCATTTGAATTTGATTTAGATAATGAGGAAATTTTTTCGCAGATGATAATTGTCAAGAGTTCTCCATTAATTAAAGGTTTAAAACCAAAAATTACTGCAGCAGCAGTTCCAACGAGGTTTGAAGTTTTAATTGATTCACTTAATATTACTAAGTATGAATGGGGTTTTGGAGATGGGACTAATATTGCAACAACTGTGAATAAAGTTACACATATTTATAATTCAACAGGTGTGTATGATTTGAAAATAATTATCACAGATTATAATCAACTAACTTCTTCAAAGACATTTAAAATTAATGTGAGTTCTCCAGAACAAGCAATAAATACTACTCTAAAAAAGAAGTTAGATGATTTAAGTAGAATAGGTTTACAAATGAAGCAATTTAAATTTGAACAGAATTTAAAATCTGTTTTAAATTTTGATTCTCTTGAAAGTCAGTTAAATAAAATTGAACAAGATTATAAAAAAGCTAGTTCTGAGAACGATTACAAAAAAATAATAATTAGTTTATTAGGAGTTGAGGTTCCAGAATCAATTGATGCTGTTAAAAATGCAGAATCAATTACATTCCATCCTAAAAAGAACAATATAAATTTAGATGTTATAAAAGAAATTGGTGGGGGAAATTATGATACACAAGATAGTGATGGATATGCTGATGCACTTATTTTTTGGAATCAAGAGAATATGGATACAAAGGTAACTTTTAGTGAATTTTCTGCGAGTTATGGGTATTTTGAGGAAGAACCAATTTTGAGAACATTTGAATTTCAAATAAATAAAAAGAATATTTTGGATCATTCTTATTTAATTATTGCTAAACTTGATGGAATTGAATTTGGAGAAGATTATTTTATGAAGGAAGAGGCAGGATATTTGTATATGGAATTAGAACAAGATAGTGAAACAATTAGATTTACTACAACAGAGGATGTTAATTTTGTTGATGTTCCAGTTTTTATTTCTCCAAAACTTAAAAAATTAAAAATAACAGAAAGCTTTGAGATTGGTGAAGAGGAGAATGGTTCCAAATGGATTTTTTTTAGTTTCGTTTTATTTTTCCTTGTTTTATTTGGAGTTGGGTTGTATATAATATTACAGGAATGGTATAAGAAAAGATATGAAACATATTTATTTAAGAGAAAAAATGATTTGTATAATTTAATGATATATATTACAGAAGAAAAAAAGAAAGGTTTAACCAATAAAAAGGTTTATTCAAAGTTAAGAAAGTCAGGATGGAGTTCTGAACAAGTGAATTATGTTTTGAGAAAACATTCTGGAAAAAGAACAGGTATGTTTGAGATTATTTCTCTTGGAAAGAAAAAGATACAACAAAAACAAAGTAGTGTAACCAAAAATAAAGATGTTTTTAATAAAAAATCTGGAAAATTAAAAGTAAGTTAATTTTTATACAAAATTTTATAAACTTAAATGGTAATTTAGTAATATGGTAATAAAAGTATTTAAAAATTTCTTTAATCGAATTTTCTTTAATATTTTTAAGAACAAAAAAGACATAAAACTTGGTTTTTATGGACCTCCTAATGCAGGTAAAACAAGTTTAGCAAATAGAATATGTAAGGATTTTACTGGAGAAGAAATTGGAAGTGTAAGCAAAGTGCCACATGAAACAAGGACGGTTCAATTTAAGGAAAAGGTTAAGATAGAGTATAAGGGCAAGGTAATGACTTTTAAGATGATTGATACGCCTGGAATCGCCACAAAAATAGATTATGAAGATTTTTTGAAATATAAAGTGAAAAAGAAAGAATCTAAGAAAAGAGCAAAAGAAGCGACGCAAGGAGTAATTGACAGTATCAAATGGTTGGATGATATGGATATTGTTGTGATTGTTTTGGATGCTACAGAAAAT
>CAZGTS010000002.1:6527-11072 GCA_964528865.1 Candidatus Woesearchaeota archaeon | reverse complement strand
AAATATTACAATCATCGGAAATCTTGTTGCGAGAAAAATTCCTGTTTTAATTGTTGCGAATAAAATTGATTTAAAAAAATCTGATATAAAAAGAATTAGTGCGGCATTTCCTGAATATGAAGTTGTTGGAATAAGTGCGAAGCATGGAAAAAATTTTGAAGAGTTTTATGAATCAATTTTTAAATTATCAAAAAAAGTTTAAAAACTTAAGAAATTTTATAAAAAAAGATGGTTGCTAAAAAAAAGAGAAAAGATTTAGGAAGAATAAGTCAAAAGACTACGTCATTAACTAATCCGCCCAAGCTTGGTCAAATTAAAGGGTTTGCTATTCAATTTTTGCCCTATTCAGAGATAAGGGATTTGGGAAGTAGTGAAAGAATTAAAAAAATCCTTGGAATTATTTTAGGAAATAATATTTTAATTTTGCAGGGAAGACTTTTGGCTGAGGAAGAAACAAGATTAATTGAAGATACAATGGCGATGATAGAGCACGTTAAAAATTTTAAAGGAATAGAGTTGGCAGTTATTTCTGGAAATGGCAATGATGGATTTTTTTCAAAAATGAAAATAGGTCTTGCTAATATTCTTTCTGGAGGAGATTTAGGAGCGATTACAATTATTGGTCCTGCAACAATTGTGAAGGAAATAAAACGTAATCCAAAGAAAATAGAGTTGTTATTGAATAAATAGTTTTAAAATATAAAGACTATTTTTTAATTTATGGAATTTTTAGAAAATGATGAAGTTGCTGAAAAATTTCTTAATGAAGCAAAGGAAGTTGCATTAGAATTAACCTGTCTTCGTGTAAAATGCGGAGCAATTATTGTAAAAGACAATGAAATTATTTAATTCTCCTCCAAAAAATTTAGAAAGCCAGCGAAGGTGTTTGAACAATAAAACAGATTAGGATAAAAAAATTACAGATAAAACTTGTTGTGTTCATGCAGAAAGAAGAGCTCTAGATAATGCTCTTTCAAATTTTAATAAAAAAATCTTAGAAAATTCTATAATGTTTTTTTCAAGAGTTGATGATGAAGGACAGATGATATTTTCAGGAAGTCCTTATTGTACAAGGTGTAGTAAAGATGCACTTGATTTAAAAATTTCTAAATGGGTTCTTAAGCACGAAGATGGAATTTATATTTATGGTGCTGAAGAATATAATAATTTATCTTTTAATTATAATAAAACATAGATAAATTTATTAAGTTTGGGGTTTTTATTTTTATATGCTAATTAAATCTTTTATTATCTATAAATAAAATGCCACACCAGTGTGTGAAGTGTTCACATATTATTCCTTCTGGAAGTAAGGAATTGTTGGAAGGTTGTGAGAATTGCAAGGGGCATTTTTTCTTTTATATTAGGGACGAGCAGTTAGAACAGATAAGGGAGAAGTCGATTGAAATTCCTGAAGAAGAAAAGAAAATTATTGAGAAAGATATTAGGGAGATGGCTGGAATTCAGGATGAGGATGCACCTGTGATTTTGGATTTGGAGTCTGTGAGAGTAACTGGTTCTGGAAAGTTTGAGATTGACGTTGTGAATTTGTTCAATAAAGATAGGCCTTTAATTTACAAACTTGAAGAAGGAAAATATATAATTGATTTGGCTTCTACATTACAGCAGAATATGAAAGAGATTAAGGAAATCCGAGACCCAGATAAAAAAGATTAATTAAATTTATAAGTATCTTTGTATCTTATTCTTTATGACAAAAAAGATTAATTCTATTTTAGCAGAAGTTTTGGAAAGAGTGGAACCTTCTCAGGAAGAGTTGAAAGTTATTAATGAGAGTTTGGAGGATTTTCTTGAAAAAGTTGAAAAGAGAATCAAAGTGCTGAAGATAAATGCGGAAGTTTTTGTTGGTGGGAGTTTTGCAAAGAACACTGTGATAAAAAAAGATTATTATGATGTTGATGTTTTTGTAAGGTTTGATAAAAAATATAAGGACGATAAAATTTCGGAATTAACGAAAAATCTTTTAAAAAATATTAAAGGGATTTCTGTTATTCATGGGTCAAGAGATTATTTTAGAGTTAAAGTTAATTCTTATTTTTTTATTGAAGTTATCCCGGTGACAAAAGTGGTTAAGTCAAGTGAGGCGAGGAATATTACTGATTTGTCTTATTCTCATGTGAAGTATATTAATAAAAAAGTGAAAAATAAAAAAATTTTGGACGAGATAAAAATTGCGAAGGCATTTTGTTATGCGAACAATTGTTATGGTGCTGAGTCTTATATTAATGGTTTTTCAGGATATGGGTTGGAGTTACTGGTTTATCATTACGGAAGTTTTTTGAAATTTATTCGGGCTATCTCTAAGATTAGTGTGAATAAAAAAGAAGTAATAGATCTTGAGAAGTATTATCGGAATAAGCCAACTGTTTTGATGGATGTGAATAGTTCCAAGCTACAGTCACCGATTGTTTTTATTGACCCGACGTATAAACAAAGAAATGTTTTGGCGGCACTTTCTGATGAGACTTTTGAAAAATTTAAAAAAGATTGTAAGAAATTTTTGAAAACACCTTTGATAAAATCATTTGAAATTAAAAAGACAGATTTGGAGAAAATAAAACAAGATGCGAAAAAAAAGAAATATGAATTTGTATTAATTGAAGCGAAAACAGAAAAACAAGAAGGAGATGTTGCTGGAAGTAAATTAATTAAGTTTTACAAACATTTGAATTCTGAAATAGAAAAGTTTTTTGAAATCAAGAAAAAGGGTTTTAATTATAATGGGAAGAAATCCGCGAGATATTTTTTTGTTGTTAAAAAAAGAAAAGAGCTTTTAATTCATGGGCCAAATGTAAATGACAAAAAAAATGTTTCTGCGTTTAAGAAAAAGCATAAGAATACTTTTGTTAAGAAAAACAGGATTTGTGTTAAGAAGAATGTTAAGGTTTCTTTAGATAAATTTATTGAAGTGTGGACAAAGAAAAATAAGAAGAAAGTTAAGGAGATGTATGTTAAGGGATTGAAGGTTCTTAAAAAATAAATTACATTATTCTCTCTAAATGAATTTGTTTACATCCTATTTTCGCACAGTTTAAAGTATAAGTAGAACCATTTGGATAATGTCCTTTTTCTTGAATTTGGAATGAATAATATTTTCCAGGTAATAACCCTAAAGTAAATTTATCAAAAGGGAATGACCGATCTAAAATAATTCCTTCATCTCCTGTACTTTTCAATCTTGCTTCATCTCCCTTTTCAAACTCATATCCAAATCTTTTCTTCAATTTATCTTGAATTTTTTGTAGGGTTTTCATTTTAATTCTTCAAAGCCTTTTCAAATAATGCTGTGAATGCTTGAGCGAAAAATTCTGAATTAAGCCAAATTGCAATGTCTTCTTCGTCTGAACTTTTTGATAAGTAGAATAAAATTTCTTTTTTATCTATAATGAAGAATTTAGTGTCAATATTTATTTTTTTTATTTTTATGTTAAATTTAGTTTGAATTTGTTTAATTAAATTATTTTCTCCAGATAAAGCTAAATTTATTTTTATGTTTGCTTTTTTCAAGATTTCAAAAGTTTGATAGAATAATTTTGATTTTGAAATTATTTCCTCGGCATTGGTGCATATAACAACTTCTTTTTCTGCATTTTGAAGAATTTCCCTTAGGTGATTTGAAATATTTGATTTTCCTTTTAATGCTGCAGAAATATCTTCTCTTTTTATTGGTATTATTCCGTTTTTGTATAATTCTTCAAGTTTTATAAATTCCTCAGTGTCTTTTATATTAGAAAGACTAATCATTTTTTCTTCTGCACCTTTCCTAATGTTGTTTTTCATTTTTTCAAGAATAATTTTTGGTTTGACACCAAGATATTTTACAGGTTTTCCAAGCTTCACGATTGCAAATCCTTTTTTTTCCAAGCTTTCCAGAACATCATAGGCTCTGCTTCTTGGAACACCAGAGATACTTGAAATTTCTCCAGCAGAAGCAATGCCTTTTCCAAGTAAAGCTAACCAGACTTTTGTCTCGTAAATATTTAAATTAAAATAATCTTTTATTTTGTTAATTAATTCTTGTTTTACTAACATAAAATTGTTACCAATAAATCTTTTATAAATCTTGTGGTTTGTTACTTTTGGAAAGTGGGGACAAAAAAGAATTATATAAATAGATATCCAACAAGCATTCCTAAAAAAATTCCTGTTGTGATAAATGGCATTGCAGGGTAGAATTTCTTTTTTTTAGAAAACATGAATAATGAAGTTAGTCCCAATGTTGCTCCCGCGATTATGAGCAATGCAGAAGTCAGTCCGCCCCAAGATAATGTTGTTGAAGTAAAAACAACTCCCGCAGCAATTAGTGGAAAAATTACATCTCCTCCCCCGAGCATTGCAATATTAATTTTGATATTTTGTGCCTTAAGGTTTTTGTTTGAAATCTTTTTGTTCTTGTGTTTTTCTTTTAATAATTTTATTTTTTGTTTTGTTTTCTTATCTGTATAAGGAACAAAAAATCCTGAGAAAATATTTAATTTGTTTATTTGGTATTTTGCCATTTTTTGCATAATTCCTGAATGCCAG
>CAZGTS010000002.1:0-6478 GCA_964528865.1 Candidatus Woesearchaeota archaeon | reverse complement strand
AACAAAGATTGTCGCGATTCCTGGATAGATTAAAAGTTCTGTGAAGTTGTGGACGAGGAATTCTCTTTTGAAGATTTTTATAAATGCAAGGGGAAGTGCCAGAATGATTGGGATTATTAATGCCCAATTATAATTAATTGTAAATGGAACGAGTTTTTCAAATGAATAAAATGTTATGAAAAGTGCAATGCAGACGACTAGGAAGAACCATGCTTTTAGGACAAATTCTATTTTAAATTTTGTGAATAAAAAAAATAAAGAGATTGCGATGATGAATGCAAAGATTAAACTTGTTAGCATACTGAATGATTCTTTTTGTGTTTTTACTTCAGGAGGTTGAATCCAGAAAAGAGCAGGGTTAGAAACTTTTTGTATTGTTCCGTTGATTTCTTGTTCTAAGTGAAAAGGGTCGGCATACAAAACTCCAAGTCCAATAAACTGTGTTAGGATAAACATAGTTAGAAGAATAATTATTATTTTTAGTTTGTGTTTGATTTTAAAAACCTCTTGTTTATTTAAATTAAGAGAAAAGGAGTTTTTAAAGTTTGATGATTAATTCATTGAATTAATATCTTCTTTGATAAGAAATATTTATAAAACCTTTTTCACTAAGAAGATTATAAAATGAGGTCAAAAAAATTAATATTCTTGGTAGGTTTATTTCTAATTTTTTTCTTAAATGGTGTTGAGGCAGATAGTTGTAGCATTCAAAGTTCTTGTGCTCCAGAGAATACAATAATGAAGTTGTCTTCTGCAACAAATGCACATGGAGAATTTTATTTTCAAACTAATTATGATTTTTATTTGTGTTGTGATTTTACTGGAATTCGTTTTTCTAATGGAACAAATGGTGAAGTTGTTGGACTTTCTTCTTTAACAAATGCCCATGCTCAAGTACCTGGTTTAACTAGTTATGGAAATTCTGTTTATTTTGGGGATTTGGTTTGTGTAGATAGTGCTGATAGTTGTCTTAGTGAATATCCATTACAATTTCTTTCTTTATCTTCAACTACTAATGCTCATCTTGGTAGTTTTAATACTTATTCTACAAAAATTTGTTGTAAACATGCTGAAGGAGGACCAGGAGAACAATGTGCTATTGCAGGAGGGGCGTGTGAATTTATTCCTTGTAATATTTTAAGTGAAGATGACTTAGGACAAAAAGATTGCGGGCTTTTAAAAACATGTTGTGCAGATAAATCTTGCACTCCAAATTATTATTCTAGTTGTTATGACAATGATGTATATTGGTATGATTCTTGCGATGTCAGGGGAGAGAAAAGAGAAGAATGTGGAATTTTAGGATGTTCTAATTCAACATGTAATGTTAATGATGAATGCCAATTTACTTTTTCTGAGTGGGGTTCTTTAGAAGTTTCTGAAGGCACTAATGTAAATTTAATTGTTGGTGGAACAAATTGTGATGGAAAGAATGTTAATTTTGAAGTTTTTGAAAATGAACTTATAGGTAGAAATCCTGCAATAACAAATCCTGTTAATGTAGTTTTCAATGGTGCTTCAGCGACAGGAACATGGATTGCTGAATATATTGATGATGGTATTGGACAGGGAAATCCAGAGTATGTTTTCAAGGCGAGTTTGGTTGATACCCCTTCTATAGTAATAGATGATAGTGGAGAATTAGAAGTTTTGTTAAGAATCCCTAATCCATGTATTGGGATAGATAGATGTTCTGATTATTCTGTGGAGAATGAATGTACTGATGATGACTGCAGTGTTGCTTATGGAGATGTTCAAGAGAAATATCCTTTGGTAACTTGTGGAGAAGGAGGTGTTATTTGTGGATGTGAGTGGGTTTTTGATAATTGTAAATCTTATTTTACAGGTAATGATTCTTTTATTGGGACATGTTCTTATATAGAGAGTACAGATGATGATTGTGATGATGGTTTTTTTAGTTATGATTGGATAGCTACTTGGACATGGGGAGAAGGAAATGGGTGGGATAGTTTGCTTGAAGCCCTAACAAATGGTCCTTATGGTTCTGTAGAAGCTGATTATGTTTCAGATGAAGGAAGATATTATTATGATCCTTTTAGGGAATATAATGATTGCCAAAATGGAAACACTTTAGTTGAATGTCCTGTGAGCATACAAGTTGGATTTTTTGGAGTTTGGAATTTTATTATTGCAATAATTATTTTAGTTGGATTTTATTTTTTAAGAGAAATGAAATATAAAAAGAAATAATTTAGAAAATATCTAAAACTTTATTTTTTTGTTCTTCATTAAATTCAGGTTCATCATCAAATTCTTCGTTATGGTTGGAAAGTTCCTCTATTTCTTTTTCTTTAATTTGTTCTTTTTGTTCAAATTCTTGTTTTTCTTCAGAAATAATTTCTTCTTGTTGTAAAGTTTCAATGCATTTAATTTTAGGAATTTCTTCTTCATAAGTATTATTTTCTAGATGTATATTCTGGGGTCTCGAAGAGGTACTCTTCTCTTTTAATGTATTCTGAGGATTTACAAAATTTTTTTTAAAAGTTTTTTCTTCAGGTTGATATTGCCGAAGTTCCTGATCTGTGTCTTTGATTAATTTTTTTTCTATTTCTGAAATATATTCTGCTATTTCTTTTGCCATGTCTGCATTTACACTAATGCTGTCGATTTCTTTTTCAACCAAAAATTTAACCATTTCTTTTTTGCTTCCTGCTTGTCCGCAGATGCTTGTTTCAACATTGTTTCTTTTACAGACTCTGATGACATATTCTAATTGATGTAATACTGCAGGATGCATTTCATTGTAAAGTTCTTGGACTTGTCTGTTTCCCCTATCTACAGCGAGGATATATTGTGTTAAGTCGTTGGTCCCAAATGAAATAAAATCAATTCCTTCTTCGCATAGTTCTCGTATAAGTTGTACTGCTGCAGGGGTTTCTATCATCACGCCAACTTTTATTTTTGGAGCATTTATTTCTTGCAAGAATTTCTTTACTTGTTGAACTTCTTCAACAGAAATTATTTGAGGTAATAATAGTCCAATTTCTTTTCCTTTTTCTATAATTCTTTTTAATGCTTTAAGTTCTGATTTGAGAACTTCTGGATTTTTTAGACCATATCGGATTCCGTGCATGCCCAACATTGGATTGGCTTCTTTTTCTTCAGGAGCACCTTTTAAATTTTGAAACTCATCACTTCTAATATCAGAAGTTCTTATCCACAGCTTGTCGAAATATTTTGCAATGTCATAATTAGGGTGTTTTCCTGATTCTGCAATGATTCCTTCTATTCTTGTCAGACCAACGTCTCTTATTTTTGACATTGCTGCACGCTCGGCAAAACTTGGTAAGTCAACAATTACTTTTATTTTGGTTTTTGTTTCTGTAGCGATTGGCAGAACTTCTTTTTGAATAGTCTCTGCGATTTTTCCTTTGTAAACTTTTCCTGTGAAGCCGTCGACAGTTATTATTTCACCTTCTTTTAATTTTGTTGTTGCTTCCTGTGTTCCGACGATGCAAGGGATTCCCATTTCTCTTGATACAATTGAAGCGTGTGCTGTCAATCCTCCTTCATCAGTAACAATCGCGGCTGATTTTTGCATTGTGACAACCATGTCGGGGTTTGTCATTTTTGTAACTAAAATATCTCCTTTGCTTATTTTTTGCAAATCTTCTAATTTTTCCACAATTTTTATTTTTCCAGAAGCAATTCCTGGAGAGGCTGCAATCCCTGTTAAGATTATTTCTCCTTTGAGTTCTTTAGATGTTTTGTCAATTCTTTTCTCCATTGTTGTTACAGGTCTTGTTTGAACAATAAACATTTCTCCTCTTTCAATTGCAAATTCTATGTCTTGAGGTTTTTTGAAATGCTCCTCAAGTTTTATTGCAATTTCTGCTAATTTTTTTATTTCATGTTGTTTTAATACTTGGGAATTTGAAATTTCTTTTTTTAATTTTACTTCTATTTTATTTCCTCCAGAATCTCTTGTTAACGCAATCTTTTTGTTTGAAATCTTTTTGCCCAAAATTTCTAGTTTTCTGTCGACATTATATATATCTGGAGTTATCCTTCCCGAAACAATTCCGTCTCCTAAACCCCAAACAGCTTCGATATGCACGTTGTCATTATTATAAGAAGGGTCTTTTGAAAAAATAACTCCTGACTTATCTGAATCAATCATTTCTTGAATTACTACTGCAAGGCTGACTTTTGAATGTTCAAAACCTTTTTTATGTCTGTAGTATGTTGCTCTTGCTGTAAACAGCGAAGAGAAACATTTTCTTACGCTTTCCAATAATTCTGTGTTTCCTTTTATGTTCATGAATGAATCTTGTTGTCCTGCAAAACTTGCGTCTGCTAAATCTTCTGCTGTGGCTGAACTTCGTACAGCAACAAAAATTGGTTCCGAGGCTGTTTTTAAAATATCTATTGCAGGACCTTTCAGAAAATTAGGATTTTTAACATTTAAATGTTCATATGATTCAAGAATTTCCTCTTCTATTTCTTTTGGGAATTTAGATTTTAGAATTAATTCTCTTATTTGTTTTGTTATGTCTTCCAATTGTTTTGTGTCTTCATAATTTATTTCTCTTAGAAGTTTTTGGATTTTTTCTTTTATGTTTGCTTTTTCTATGAAGTAATCGTATGCTTGTGCTGTGATAACAAATCCAGGGGGCACAGCTACTTTTAGATTGTAAATTTCTGCAAGATTGGCTCCTTTTCCTCCTACAATTTTTCCAGAATCTTTATTTAATTCAGAGAACCATTTTACAAAATCCACACCTTTTTTTCCTGACATATTAATTATAATTTTTAGAAGTTAATAAAGTTTTTTATTCGCTTATTGAGTGGGATCAATCATTCTTCCCATAAATAGAACATTTCCGGTTTCTTTTTCTTGGATTATGAATATGAAAGGATGATCTGCTTTGAATATATTACTAGAGCCGATACCAGAAGCTTTCATAACAACGGCAGTTGCAGCTGCTGCTTCTGTTCCTTTTTCATCTACTTTAACATAAGCTTGATGAATTACATTTGAAATAAATAATTGTTCTTTTTGTGTCATTCCAGAAAAATCAGCTTTCATTTCATTAAATGCAGTTGGCATTCCAAGTTGTGTTAAAACTTGATTTAATCCATATTTTGTGTCAAATTCAAATTTAGGCAAGTAAATACTATCTAATCTTCCCATATCATCTTGCATTTCTGACTTCCAAGAATTTAAATTTTCAGTTGTTAGTTCAATATCTTCAAGAGTATAATCTAAAATAATTTCTTCTCCTGTTTCCATATCATAATCTACTCCTTGTTTTGGTAATAAAATCAACATTGAAATTTCATTATCTTTATATGGTAATTCTAAAATTTGTAATTCTCCTATATCAGCATAATTAAAACTAGCTTTATCATTATTCATATACATCATTGGTGTTTTGATAATGTTATCTTTTGTAATTTTAAAATCCATATCTCTTGTATCTGATTTATCAAATCCCCATTCCCAGGTTCCTTTAAAATAAATTGCATTTGTTAAAACCATTCTTGTCATTGGATTAAGAACTCCTGGGGCAATTAAATCTTTAATCTTATCATTAGTTTGTTCTTCTATAAAAGTATTAATTGTTTGTCTTGATTTTTCTGTTTCTTGAATAAAATCAAGACCTGCTGCTTTTCCACCATAATAATTTTCAACTCTTTTTATATAATCTTCAAGAAAAGGGTAATCTTTCTGAACCCATAAAGCATTTCCTGTTGAGAGTTTATAGTTTTTATCTTGTTTGTTTATTTCATTATAAACTGCTGCAAAATTTGGTCTTAAGATTTTTGATTCTGGAAAATGGAAAACAGATTTCATCTCGTCTGCTGTCTGACCTTTCGCACCTTCATAAGTCATTGCTAAAGCAGCAGAAATACTATAAGGTGAATAAAAAACATTACCTTGTTCAGATTTATATAATTCAGAATATAAATCAAAAGCAAATTGATTATTCGCATTTACTACTTCTTGGATTCCCTGTTGTGTTGAGCCAGTATCATCTGTTTGTGAGGGTTGGTTAGGCTGATAAGGAAAAAGAAACAATGCTACTGTAGCAGTTACAATAGCTATCATAAGGATTACTATCCCTGCTATTAATAATTTTCTCATACAATTAAACATAATTTATATTTTATAAATTTATTGAATTATTCACTGATTACATCAACAGGACAACTCTCAATTGCTTCTTTTATACAGGGAGATTTTATTTGACTGATTATTTTTGCTTTTCCATTGTTATCAATTTCAAATACTTCTGGACAAATTGACTGACAAGTTCCGCATCCAATGCATTTTTCTTTGTCTACTTTTACCATGGTGTTAATTATTCAGTTAAGTTTATAAATTCTTTCTGTTTCTTTTTATTATGTTATTATGGTTGTGGATTTTAATTGGAGCAGGAATTATAGGAGGGTTTGCATTTTTTATTTATTATAATCGGTTTGTTGTTTTAAGTAATCGGATTGATAATTCTTT
>CAZGTS010000001.1:0-26866 GCA_964528865.1 Candidatus Woesearchaeota archaeon | reverse complement strand
GGGGTTTTAGCTTTAAGACAGCTTTTGAGTAATGAGAAAGCCAGGATTTTACACACAATAAAAACAGAAAAACCCAAGTCAATTTATGAGTTAGCTAAAAAATTAGGTAGAGGATTTAAATCTGTGAATGATGATATCAAACTTTTAGAGAGATTTGGCTTTATAGAATTAATAGAGGAAAAGACAAAGAACAGAATAAGATACAGACCAAAAATAGTTGTAGATACAATTACTATTCATTTGAAAGTGTAGATGTGCGGTTTCCTTCGGATTGCAATAAAGAAACCGCTTCACCGGAACAGGAAGGGAAATTCCAAAAAACCGCTTAGGTTTCGTTCGACCACGCTTGGGCGGACGAATGAAAATCTTTGATTTACTTTTTTTGTTAATAATAAACTATGAAAGTCACTTCATAATTTTCTCCAAGAGGTGTAAAAGGTTGTGAAACCCCTTTAGAATTCTTCGTGCTATTCCCATTATTAATCAAAGGGATTACTTCTGTCCCATTTTCTAACACAATTTTTAATTCATAACCTTGAATTGGTCTATCTCCTTCCACTTTCCAACTATTTTCAATCATTCCAGTCAATGTAAAATTTAAAACATCACAACTTTCTCTTTCATCTAAACAAGTTTCTTTATCAACACACGCAGAGATTAATTTTTGAAGTGGCAGATAATTTTCTCTATAATTCCCGCAATCTGTAGTGTATTGCAAAAATGCCTGAATAAAGCTCTCAACTTCGTAACTTTCAACTATCTCTTTCTGAGGACTCCTTAAAGAGAACCCAAGAAAAATTAATCCAATAATTGCAACTAAAACTATAATTAGGACAAATCCAATAAGTTCCTCTTGTCCAGATTTATTCTTGGCAAATGGAGAAATCTTCGATTTCTGCTTCTGTCCAGATTTATTCTTCGTTGTTTTAATCATCATTTTCACGCCAATCTTTATAACTTACAATTATCTTTGCCAACTCGCACTTATCATGAACTTCACCATTAATTAAATTCTTTCTGCATAATGAAATAAAATTTGAATGTTCTATATTTATTTTTTTTGATTGCAAATTTATAAGATTACAATTAGGGTAGTTCCCTATGGTGCAGACCACATTCCCTTCGGGGTAGATTTTAATTATTTCTATGTTCGTCTCTTTCCCCCAAAAATTATCATATTTATCTATATTTTTTTTCAACATCATAACTTTGTCAGCATCAACACAATTAGTCTTAAGGTTTCCAAATGCGCTACCACATGAAAACTCAGGGGAGTTTGCAATCTTTGTTACAAGAAGCAGGGCATTTTTTTCCTCAAGCTCTGTTGCTGATTCTTTTAATCCTGAAAATTTCAAAGCCAACAAAAGCATTCCAACTAGTGCAAAAAATAATGTAGCCGCAAGCAACATAAATACCATTTGCTGTATTTTCATTTGCGCTTTTTTATTTTGTGCGATTGAATCAGTTCTTTGGTTTGACCATGCTTGGGCGAACCAGATTGAACGAAGTGAGATTTTGACTACCATAGCCTACACTCTGCAAATTTATTTAAATCATTAATATCTTCTGCAATACTATTAACTGATTTTAGCTCTGCAGAATTTCTTAAATCTTCCGCAGCATTTTTTAATCCCAACAAATTCAAATTAGAATTACATCCTCTATTAGAAACAAAATTCGCCTTGTTTTTATACAATAAAGCAAGATTCGCTGTTCTTTGCATCAATCTTTTTACTTGGCATTCATAAACTTCACTATCTGAAAAAATAGCCGCATACATTAAAACATCGTCACTAAAATACATTCTATTCCCTTCTTTAATTACATACTTTGAATTATAATTAACTTTAATTTCGCAAGAACCACTAAAGCAAATTTCAATAGAGTCTTCTTGACAATTTTCTGTAACAAGATTTTTTTGGTTCAAAAATTCAATTTCTTTTTTAATGTTTTCTGGAGCATTTTCGAAGCAATATTCTTTTTTAGAAGAAGTCATATAAATCAAATCAGCAACCTTGAACCCCAACTCAAACGGCTTTACAAAAATGTAAAATGTTTCCCCTTCAAGATTTTTTGAGAAAATATATTTGTTTGTGAATTTAGCTTCAATATTTGTCACAGTCCATTCGCCAAGGTTCTTTTGTGATAGATTTATAATTTGTTTCCCAAATTGGTTATCTTCTTCGCATTTTGCAATAATTCTTGTTTCAACAGGCAAGGTCATTGTCGTGGACTTTGCACTTTCAAAACCCATTTCAATTGGGTTCAACAAAATACCAATTTCTGTTCCAGTTTTTGCGTTTAAAGTCATCTGCTCTGTGCTAATTAATTTCGAGGTCATAAAAATAACAAGAAACAAAATAATTGCTCCAGCAATAATTGAAAAGAGCCAAGTAAAAGATATTTGTAAATAACCTCTCGTTCGACTACCCAAGCGTGGACGAATGGTAGGAAAAATTTTTAATTTTTTCTCACCTTTTTTCATAAAGAAATAAGAAAATTAAGATTTATAAGTTTAGCCATTTTTCATTTTTGTTAAAATAAGTAATGAAAATCTTGCCTGTACAGCTGATTTACTTTTCTTAAAATATCTGAGAAGGTTTAGCAATTAAATTACATTTATCTGGAAAAGGTTTGTTACCATAAGAATCTTTGCATTTAATGTAAAAATTTGTTTGAGTGTTCCAGTCTGTGTAATGAGTTATACCGTCTATGTTAGCCATTTTTATCCCGTCTTCAAAAGTATAACTGCAACTTGTTGTGTCATAAACACATTCTGCTTTTTCGTTTGTTATTAATTTTAAATATTTATCTTCATGATAAACCCTGACAACTAACGGACTTGTGACATCAGATTCCACATCAAAGTTTATTGTTTTCTCATCGGTATTTCCTCCAAGGTCAAGGCATTTTATAAAATACTCATAGGTACCAGCATTAAACCATAATTCTTGAGAATGTTGATGGGAATTTGTATTACCGAATAGAACATAACTATCTTCTGTTCCTGTGTCGCTATAATAACATGCTGATTCCCCGTCGTTATAGCCTGCAGATGTTTCAACTTTTAATGTTACTTGAACAATATCTGTTGAGTCTTTTATTGTTTCTGCATCTGGCGAAACATAATCAATTACCAATGGTTTTGTTCCAAGTAAAGTAAATAAATAGGATTCTGCATTTGTATTTTCAGATAAATCTTTGCATCTAAAATAAAATTTATTTTTGAATTCATTCTTCAAACCTGTTAATGTTGTTGAGCAAGGATAAAGCATTTGTGCATTCATTTGAAATATGTTTTTTGAGCAGGTGAATGTATTGTCCATATTATCATAAGCTTTGTCTAAATAATCCCATTTACAATCTGCAGGTTCGTTTGTGTAAATATTTAAATCTATTGAGGATTGATCAAATGCAATTGGCATATTGTTTAATAAGTTCGTTGATACAATTAACGGCGGTGTTGTGTCTGGGCCTTTTTCTACGCAGTACTTGAACACAAAGTTTGCGGTGTTTGCGTTGCCATTTGCATCTTGGCATCTCGCATAAACTTCAAAGTTCCCGTTGTTTTGCAATGTTAGTCCTTCTGCTTCAAGTGCTTCTGCTCCAGGCAAAATCATAACTTGCGTGTGGTTGTAAGTGAATGAATTGCTGCCCCCAAAATAAAGCCCCATGTCTTCAAAACTTTTTTCTCTTAAAGGAGAAATTTTACATTGTGCAGGTTCGTTTGTGATTATACCAAATGTCAAAGGTGTGAAAGCCTCTGCACATTTTGAAGCCAATGCCTTGTTCTGCACTTTAACTCCTTTATCAGGAGGAGAAATTGTATTGTCAGGAGAATAAACATAATTATTCAGCAACGCACTCTCTAATGGTTTCATCACAGGCGGATTCACGTCGTTTCTATTAACCCATGTGCATTGTTCTTCTTCAGTTCCAGGATTCAACAACTCGCAAGACTGCCCTAAACTCCGACACTGATATTCAGAACAGGGAAGTTCCCCTTGCTTATTGCACTTCTCGCAATTGCTTCCACCTGTCGGAGCTTGCCAAGCCTCGCACGTGAATATTTTTGTTTCTGTTTCTTCAGATTTGTACATCATATAAAAAATAACTGCTGCAGTTACTACTCCTCCTGCGATGGACCATGATCCTGCATTAGTTGTCCACGAACTCCACGTTCCCCCTTCTCCTAATAAAGTATATAATCCTTTTCCAATAAAAACACCAGTACCAAGAGAAACTGATAATGCATTTGTTAAAGCTGAATCTGCTCCTAACATTGGTGCGATCATCTGTATTACACCTACAACTATCAACGCATATTGTGCTCCAGAAACTATTGCATCTGCTCCTCCTCCAACAGTGCCTGAAAAAAATTCTGCTGTTTTCTTCCCTTCTGCAAGAGGCTTTATTCCAAAATATTCTGAGGCAGTTGAACTTCCTGTTGGGAGAACTTTTATTTCAGGAACCTCTGCAATAACAAGATCAATATTTAAAATAAAACTAAAAGAGATTACAGAGACTATCATTAGATAAATTTGAAATAAAGAAATACTTTTTATTAATCTCTTTTTCATAGAAGAATTAGTTAATTGTTATTTATAAATTTTTCATTACTCACAATCATTTAAAATTATTATGTTTTAGAATAGTTTCTTCAAATTCTTATTAGATAAATTACTTATCAAGTTTTTTAGTTTGTTCTGAATGGACTATTTCAAATTCAGTTGAATCGGCATAAGCATTATTAATATACCAAACAGATTTAAAATTTCCATAACCCCCTTTTTCAATCAACCACCCCATAGCATCACCGTTAATCCCCATTATTACTGAACAACCTTTTTGAGAAAAAATCTTTTCAACATTATAAATCTCTTCTCCTTTTGGATTGAAAATTTTTTGGACTATTTTAGTTCCCCTCTCCCCAACTCCATCATGTAAAACTAAAACTATTGTTTCATAGTCTCTAAATTTATTTTTAATTCCAACATATTCCTCTGGATAATTAGTTGTTCCATCATTATTAAAGTCTTTCCAATAATTACAAGCAAAAAAAGCCCTCTCTAATTGTGCAGGTCGTAATCCCTTTGGAACATAAGTTCTATTTTCTTTTCTTTGCTGTGATTGATAATCACGATGCCCCATTTCTTTTCTAACACTTTCTTTGACAAAAGTTCCTGCAGCAGTATAACCCAGGCTGTTAATAAATTGTCTTCCTTGTGGTGTTATACATCCACTTAACAACCCCATACCACCTACTGCAAATAAACCAGCTCCAATAAGATTTGTTAATTTTCTTGACATTTTATTAATTTATAGGGGAGTTTAGAATATTTAAATCTTTTGATTACTTTAAAGTAACACATCACAATAATCCTTAAATAGTGTGGAGTGGTAGGATTTTTATGGCATCTTCGAATGAAAAAAGCTTTAGAAAGAAACTTGGAGGAATTGGGATTGCAACATTAGTAGTAGCCCCTTTAACTGGACCATTCATGCCTCTTTATCTTGGTATAGCAGGAGCAGTTGCTGTAGGAATTGCAGGAAGAGAAGTTTTAGACAAAGATTGTGGGGGAAGTGGAGAAACAATTTAAGAAAGAAACTCTATTTATCCTGAAAGCCCTGGAACCTCCATTGCAAGGAGAGACTCTAAAACTGCATCAGATTTAATGAAAGATTTATCTAAAGAAAGAACCTACCAAGAATCATTGAACAGAGGATATTTAACTACAGAAAAAATATTGAACACTTTACCTAAAGGAGCATTAGATGATGCTAAAGGTGTTAGAGTTACATTGGAAAGAAGTATAGGATTAGGATTTTTTTCTTCTGGAGAAGAATATAATTTAAAAATTAAAATTAAAAGATGATAGAATATATTTCAAATCTCTGTAAAAGAATAAGTAGTTTTCTTAGAAGAGAATCTGTTTATTATGCTCCTGCTTCTAAAATAAAAGAATGGAGTTTTGGAATATTGGATAAAGGAATATGGAAATATTTTGAAAAAAACTTTTTTCCAGGAGGAGTGGAACTCATAATAAGAAATAGAGAAGGATTAAATAATTATAGGACAGAACCTCTGCCAATTTTAAGTAGAGGACCTACACTTAGTGATTCTTCAAATCATTCTGAGAGAAGAGGATTAGAAGAAAAAATTGAAATTAAAAATGGATTTAATCGGGCGATAAATTATTTAAATGATTTATCTTCTGAAGCACTTACAAAAATAAACTTTTTTGAATTTTCATTTTCACCAAAGTATTCTAGATGGGATGCTCGTCATAACCTAAATAAAGTAAATTTTAGTTTTGGATATTAAAATGAATGAAATAGTTAAAAGAAGTATTAATCCAGAAATAATGTATCCAGGAATGCCCGACCCTTGGACTAATTCTTTTAATCCTGTTCCTATTCCTGAAAGTCCTGAAACTGCTTTAGGAAGAAGAAATCCTTTTTTAGCAGCAGAAATTTTAAAAAGTTATGCGAGAGACCAAACAGCTCAAATCGGAAATTGCAGAGGATACTCTGTCGCAGAGGCTTATTTGAATAATCTTTCTGAAAGAAAATTATCAAAATTAGATAGTGTTAATGTTTCTTTTAAAAGAAGAGGACCAAATATCTTATCTAGATTTTTTTCTGGAAAAAGAGAATCATTTACATTGGATATTGATTTTAGTTTTATATAAAACTAATTGCCACAACTCCAATATTCAAAATAAAACTAAACGCAACTATAGAGGATAATAAAATAATTATTTGACAAAGTGCAATTCCTCTTTTATTCATATTAAAAACAAAGAAAATATTTTTATAAATTTTTGTAAATTTTAATTACCCTTCCCATTCCAACTAACTGTTGCACAATGGTCACCATCTACATCATAACGAAACATTTTAAATCCTTCTGGATAAATATCTCTTTTTTTAGTTTTGATTATTTTTGTATAAAGTCTCCAATGGGGTCCGTCAATAGTTTTACTTTCTCCTGTTGCTAAATTCACAACAATAAAGTATTGTCCTCTACGATGTGCTGTTCCCTGTTTATTTTGATAATCACGATGCCCCATTTCTTTTCTAACACTTCCTTTGACAAAAGTTCCTGCAGCAGTATAACCCATAGTGTTAATGAATTGTCTTCCTTGTGGTGTTATACATCCACTAATAGAACCCAACCCAACTAACATAGAACCAGCTAATAACAATGTCGTCAAACGACTTGGTTTTCCATTTCTCACCTCTTGTGAGTTTTTAGTCATGGTTTGTAAATGTGTTTTGAATATTTAAATCTTTTGATTACTTTAAAGTGAGGACAGAATTATAAATTAATAAATTCTCAAAAACCTTTATATCCAAGATAATTTGTCTTTTCTCCACAGTCCCCCATAGAAATACACATTTTATTCATATTATCTTCCCACGACGCGTCAAGACACTCGCAGTTCTCAACACACTTTTTATCTCCACCTAATTTTTTTTCATATTTTATAACACAAGTTTGACTTACCAATGAACATATTGGTTTAGCATCTCCTTCTGTTTCCCAAAAATTAAAACCAGAAGCATATAACGGAATACATTTCCCTTCTTGCCATTTGCAATCTCTTCTATCAATATTCTCGCAATCTTTTTTATTTTCTTGTGCAACACAATCCTGCCACATATTTACTCTGCACGCCGCTGTTTTAAATCCCCCAATGTCCGACTGAATACAAGTTTCCTGCCGAAAATCTGCACACGGTTCAACACTGACTTCTCCATTGTAACACACTAATCTAAAATATCTGCTTCCTGGCAAATTCTCTTTAACGCCGTTGCTGTCTGCACACCATGTCTCCCCATGTTCATAACTTTTCCCATCATACTTACAACTCAAATCCTTGCAAATATTGTCTCCATAAGTAGCTTTTTTTCCTGCTAATTTATAATCTTCACAAGTACTTCCTAAATAATAATCACAATTTCCGCAACTAACTGAATTCGCATTTGATGAACTTGGGTTGCAACTTTCTCCTTCACCATAAATATTTGTCCAATATTCTTTATTATTTATTTTTGAAGAATCATAAATATTTGCCAAGTTTCCACAAGTGTCTACAAAATAAACTCCATCTCTTCCATTAACACAAGTTGTTTCTTTAGATTTCCCGCAATCAGTTCCTAATGTTTCAGCAGAGCACAAAATTCCTTCATAAAACTCTGTGTTGTTTCCAGCACTTGATTCTGAACACTCTTTTTTAGTTATGAACTGGCAGGTCTTTGAAAAATCTTTTTCATAAACACAAGCCCCTTTTACATCAGACATTGCAGAAGCAATACAACTTAATTCATTTGTAAGGTCTATTCTAAAATTAGTTTGCAAGCCATATACTGCTGATAATTTTTTGCATCGTGTTTGCGTAACAAAAGCTGCCTGGTCTCCAATCAAGCAACATCCTAATTCACACTGCGGGATTTCATCTGCGTCTTTTCCTTCCCAATATCCTCCTAACTCTTTATCACATCTTCTTTCAGGAGTGTTTTCCATGCAATCTCCTTCGCTAATGCAAGTTCCTAATTTACAATAAGAGGTCGCCTCGCAAGAAGCCGGAACTTTTTTGTAAGCAGTATTTGTAAAAGAATCAACAGCGGTTGAACATTGTTCTTCAGGAGCATTTTGACACCAAGCACCTGCAACTGTTTTTTCACAACAATATGAAACTTCTCCAACAGCAGAAGCAAAACTAATTAAGAAAATTCCCAAGATTATTAAAATTAATTTATTTTCCATTTTAAATTCCAAATCCAGGAGGCCAAGCAATGCTTCTCGACGCAAACTGAAATTTATTTCCATTGTTCCTGTCAGTCAAGATATAAACAGTTGAACCATCTGACTGTTTCTTTTTCTCAACTTTCAGGTCATGATAATAATTCATGTAAGTGGTTGTCTCTGCATCCCCAAGACTTGTTTCCCATTTTATTATACTATTTGCTACACTAACTAGTTCATAAATATTATTGTTAACAATCACATCAAACGAATTATAGGTTTCTGTCCCATCCTTCGTCAAAACAAGAGAACGATTAAATGTAGCAACAATTCTCTTCGGAAGCAACTCAATTTCTCCACCGCTCCCTTTTAATTCTACAGCATAATTTTTTCTAACATAATTTTTTTCTAAATTATCAAAACACTCTGTTACTCTTTCCTGAATGCTTTCTTTAATCTCAGCTTCAATATGTTTCTTTAACATTGGCTGTTGCACCACGCAAGTTTTATAATATTCTTCAATGTAACATAAATATTCCACTTTTTCATTGTCATACAAAATATAATGTTCAGGTTCCAAACTTCCCCCTTGCAAAGACAATACTTCTAAATCATTTACTATTTTTTCTTCTAAACATTCTCGAATAAATGCAGAAGGATTATCTGTCTCAAACCCAAGTGTTGTTTTAATCTGAGGATAAAATACATAAATTAAAATTCCAAACGCTATAATTATTATTCCAATTATAATAAAAATTGTAACTTGCCCATTCTTTTTTTCCATACACCTCATATTAATTTTAGGATAACCTTGTTTATAAATATTTTCTTGAAAATATTTATAATGGAAATTTTATATTTGCTTTATAAATTTATTTTAATTACTTGGTTCTACTTTAATTGCACAAGTTGGATTTGTGTTTCCCCAAAAATCTTCGCATTTTATATAATGCGTTTGTCCTACACTCCATTTTGCAGAATGCTCTATTGAAAGTGAAGAAGACATAGAACTTCCATTAATAAGATTAAAATCACAACTATTAAAATCATAATAACATTTTGCTTCTTCATCTGTAATTAATTTAAGGTCACCTCCTTCATAAAAAACCCTCACCGCAATTGGAGGTTCTGAATCCACTTCTATTTTGAACACGGCATTTCCATAAACAACATTTTCTACATCATCTTCACACTTTATTGGAGTATTAAAATTCCCACTCATTAAATTTACTCCTGGCTGAGTATGCGAATTTGAAAAAGTACTCAAGAACTGAATCCAATTTCCTGCCCACTGATAAGAGCATTTAGAATTTCCATTATCTACTCCGCCAGAAGTTTTGACTTCCAAATCAACAGAAACTGGTTCAAACCCAAATTCCAAAGTTCCTTTAGGAGTAATTGAATCTATTATTAATTCTTTATCTGTTACATGTAAAGTATAAATAAAATCATTGACATTAGTATTTCGTCCTTTGTATTTTTCTCTTTCTTCATCTGTCTCAAGATAATCAAACCAAGGTTTATCTCTGCATTTAATATAAAATTTATTTTCTCCACCACTTACACTTAAAGTTGTATTGCATAACCAATTATCTTCTTCTTCAGACATCCAGTTGCATGTCATTGAATTTATCATAGCATCATAATCTATTCCTGGGATAATATCATACTTACATTCTGCTGGTTCGTTTATCCGCATCTTCATGTCCTGTTGTGTTGTTCCATATTTCAAAAAATATTTGTTTTTAGGATTTGTAATTGTAAACTCATGATTAACAGCAGTTGTGTCTGGTTCTGAATTAATGCAGAAGTTTACTATATATTCATTTATATTAAAATTCCCCTGATAGTCTTGGCATCTTACATACATGTTCAAGTTTCCAAAACTTTCTTTTAAGTCTTCACTAATATTGTAAACCTCTAAGTGACTTAAACTTGGCATTTTAAATTTAAAAGTGTGGTTTATTCCAAATTTAGTTTGTTCAAGAGGATATTCTTCCATTTCTTCAAATAGGCTGGTTTTTTGAAAACTATATTTGCATTGAGCAAACTCATCTGTATTTAAATTAAACAAGATAGGCGTGAATTCTTGAATACATTTCCCATTACTTTGTTTTAATTCTACATATTTTGTTTTTTCCTTCTGGAATTTATAATTAAAATCAATCTTAAAGGGATTTAATGGATTATTTAATAGATGAGTATAATTAAAAATATCTCCTGCAGAAATCACTGGAGGATTTGATTCATGAGCTATACTTTCACAAATCGGGTTTTCTTCATTTTCATTTAATAATTTACATGTTTGCCCAAGACTTTCACATTTATATTTTGTGCAAGGTTTTGAATCATCTTCATGACATCTTTCACAATCACTTCCTCCAACAGGAGCTTCCCAAGGCATGCATTCAAATTTAACTTTTATTTCTTTTGTTTTTCCCCAACCAATAAGCGCAATATAAATCATAATTAGTACTGCTATTATGGCAATTACCCAACCTACCACTGGAATTGCCATTCCTACCGCCCATGCTCCGATAACAGCTCCTGCGACTGCTCCTGCAACCATCATAACAGTTGCAGCAATTCCTGATATTCCAAGAGCTTTTGCAAGATATGCTCCTGCCATTGCACCAATTGCTGCTCCAGCTGCTGCTCCTGAAAATGCGCTAAGACCTGCATAAACACCTGGTGAAACTACAATTGACATCGATGGAACCATTGATCCTAGAAACATACTCGCACTAACTAAACTACCTGCTGCTCCTATAATCTGTCCTAAAAATTTAACACCTTTATTAAAACCATCAGGTTCTTCTCCAGGAAGAGTTGTACTTGTTCCTGTTAAAGAAGATAAAAATTTATCTATGTCTTGCGGTTCTACAAATTGCCCTGCTACTAAGTTCACATAATTTTTATAATTTTTCCAAGAAATCATTGGAGCATTTGTAACTTTTATATTATCTGTCCCATTTCCAATATAATTAATATAACTACCACAATCTCCCATAGAAATACACAAATTATTCATTTGTTCTGGGAATACTTGTCTTTCACAATTACAGTTTTTTTCACATTTCCAACTTCCTTTCCAATCCTTCACATATATCACAGTGCATGTCTGGCTAGCCATTGAACAGTAATCTTTAATTCCTGGAGGATACCTTCCAACACAAACATCAAACTTAAAATATGAATCAACATAAATGTTTTTAATCATACAATGTTTATTTTCATTACAATTTTCCCCCATAGTTGCTTGGTCACTATTATATCCTAAACATAAAATTGCTTCATTAGGAACACAGGAAGCCATAGAAAATTTTAATGAGCCTTCTTCCATTATTGTTTGAGCACAAATATATCCTCTATAATCTTGGCACCCTTCATTTACAATTTCACCATCAACACAAGATTGTTTCCAGTGCCTGCTACCAACAGTGTCTTTTCCATCACCAATATAGCCTTCATAAGAACACCAACTTTCCCCGTCTTTTTTTACATCTCCTTTTTCATCAATGCAATCTTTTTTTTCTGGAGTTACACAATTATTACCAATACAAGATTCTGTAGAAGTATTAGCAACAAGAGCAAGACATTGAATTTCTGTTTTTAAATATTCTTTGAAATCTTTTTCAAAACCCCAAGATATTGAAAGTTTGTCACATCTTGTTTCTGTAACAAATTCCGCATTATTTCCTAAAACACAGCATCCTTTTTGACATTCCTGAATCAAGCAATTGAAATCATTATCCCATTCTCCCCCACCTTCTTCACATTTTTGTTTAGAAGCTTTTGTTGCACATAAACCTTCTTCTTCATCAATACAACATCCAAGTTTACAATTTACAGTATCTTCACATTTTGTTGGTAAAGGCGAAACAGAACAAAGTTCAGGAGTAATTGAAGCAATGTCTTGACAAATAGAACCATCTTCCAACTCAGAACAGCAATTCCAACTAATATCTAAATCTAAAGGATCTTGTGGAGGTATATTAGGATCATTTAAAACTACTTTTCTACAATTAATTGCTTGGCAATTCGTTGAATATAAAGGATATTCATCTGAACAAATATCTTGATGAAATTTAGAAACATCTTTACAAAATTCTTCTTCAATTGTCTTTGGACAACAGCTTATACAATCAATATCAAGACAATTTCCATCAATTAATGGTCTAGCACAATCTTCAAAAAGCATTGAAACATCTTTACAAAATTCTCCTTCATTAGTTTCAGGACAACATTTCATACAATTATTTTGTTCACAAGTTCCACTGAGTATTGGAACATCACAAGGAGAAAAAGGGTCAGAGGTATCTGAACAGACATCTTCTCCATTAGATTTAGAACAACAATATTGAGGAACTTCTGACACTTCTGCAGAAACAATTCCTATTTGTTTTATAGACAAAATACCACTTAATAAATTCAACCCAGAGTTAATCAAATTGTTAAAACTTTTTTCCTCATCAATAGTGTTTAAATTTTCTAAAGACTTATCAGCTTGATGAATAAGATAACTATTTGAGGAAACTAAATTCATTAACAAAAATATTTGTAAAATAACTATTATTAATGAAATAATTTCTATTTTTTTAGTATTTGCTTTTTTCATTGTTTGTTTAAATTAAAATATTTTTGGAGGTATAATGCAACCTCTTATGGCAAATTTAAATTCTTCTTGAGTCTCCAAATGTTTAACAGTATAAATTATTGTTCCATCCCCTATTCTAAATCTTTCTATATTAAACTTAGGATAAAATGCCATAAATCCCAAATTCTCAAAATTACAAAACCTTGCTTCTTGACTAACTATTTCTTGCACAACGCCAGCCAAATCATAGAACCTGCTCGGAAAAATTATTTTAAGATTTTCCTGTCTTGTAGTCTCATCAGATTTTGTTAAAATAATTTTTCCGTCAATATCAATAATAATTTTTTTTGTCGCAAACTCAATTTCAAATCCATTATACGTTGCATCAACAACATAACCCCTTTTACCTAAACTTAAAACTAAATTATCAAAACAAGTCCGAACATCATCAAAAACATATGTTTTTACTTCTGCTTTCAAATGTTGTATTAACATTGGTTCTTGGTTTATGCAAGAGAAATAATTATTTTGATTATAACACAAATAAGAAATATCGGTAAAATCATTTTCATCACTAAACTTAAAAGTTCTGTTAAGAGGATTTTCAATGTACCCTCCCTGTGAAGAAATCAATTTAGTTCCTTCTATTAATTTGTCTTCTATACAAATTTCTAAAAACCCTCCAGGATTTTCTTCTGATTTTCCTCCTGTTCCAGGAAGAAGGTCTTCTCTAAGAAAGAAAAAAAGCATAATTGCTGTAATGAATAATATACCAATAATTATAAAAATAGTTACTTGTCCCTCTTTCGTTCGACCACGCCTGGGCGAGCGAGCGGGATAAAAAATTTTTGATTTTTTATCTCTATTCATAAACACACCAAAACATTTATGCTTATAATCTTTTTGATAATATAAATATTTGCCAAAGGAGCTAATCTTCAACTCAGCCCAGCACTCGTCACTGGATTATACTGCTTCTCTCGTGCTAGTTCTCAACTCGGACTAACTCTCGGTATTAATATATTTAATTTCTCCTTCGCGTTAATCCTCAACTCGGACAAGCGATTTTCATTAATGCTTTAGATATTTAAATCGCTAATCCTCGGTCTCAACGCGTGGAGCAAGAATAAAACTCAAATCAAAATGTTCAGCCTTAAATTCTATCTTCAACGGATGCTCGTTTGCAAAATTCAAAATTGTCTTATCGCAAAGTTTGGCTCCTTTAGAAAATTTTTGCAAATATTCTAAACTATATCTTGACTTGCAATTTTCAGCTTCAATTTTCACCTCGTCACTTGAAAATTCAGAACGCGCAGAATTCAAACTTTTCGCGTTAATTATGAATTTACCGTCTTCAATAATAAACGAACACGCATCATCAACAACCGCACAATCTTCAACAGCCTCGATAAAATAATTCGACAACATCTCAACCCGCGAACTAAAATCCAAACTTGGCATTTCCTTATCTTCGCTTTCAATTTCAATTAAATTCAAACTAAAATTTCTCCTGATTTTGTCATAAATTTTAATTTCTAATTGATTCTCTTTTTTTTCTAAAATCAACGAACTTCCAACTCCGCATCTTTTCAAAATTTTTTTCAGATTATCTAAGTTAACACCTAAAACCTCATTACCGGTCTCAAACTGAGAAAAAGCACTCTTCGGCAACCTAAATCCAACCATCGCAACATTCGCAGGGTCAATAGCAGTAATACTCATTCCAAACTCATTCACCTTAATTCTCGCGTCAGTAACAAGCTCCGAAATAATATCAATCGCCTTTGACAATAAAGCAGGATTTTCCAATTTAACTAACATACAAATTAGAATATGATTTATCTTTTAAATATTGTTGTTCTGAACATAGTAATTAATATAAATCTTCAGTTATTTTAATTAACATGCTTTCACACAAAGAAAAAAGAATAAAAAATATAATTCATATATATTATTCTAAACCAGAAGTTCAAAAAGCAATTTTTGAATTCTCAAAAAATAGAGAAATTTGCCCAAGGTATTTTGAAGGTTTTGGAAAACGCCCAGATATATTTCAGTATATTGGAGACATTTTAGAGTTAGTTAAAAAAGGTGCAACATCTTTTCATTGTTCAGAAGAAATTTGGCAAGAACCTTTAAACATTGTAACAGGCATGAACCCCCAACAGACAAATGAACTGCGAACTGGCTGGGATTTAATAATTGACATTGACAGCAAATACATTGATTATTCAAAAATTTCTGCAGAAGTAATAATTCAAATATTAAAATTTCACGGAGTAAAAAACATCGGAATTAAATTTTCAGGTTCAAAAGGATTTCACATAATTGTTCCATGGAAAGCTTTCCCAAAAGAAATCAATGAGATAAAAACTTCAACAATGTTCCCTAAATATCCAAGAATTATAACCCAATACATTATGGAAAAAACAAAAGCCCAGTTAATTGAAAAAATCAGCGACTTGGAAAGACCAAACAAATATGTAAAAGATTTCCAAGCCCCAAAAGAAGTAATGCCTGATTTGGTTTTAGTTTCCTCTCGGCATTTATTTAGAATGCCTTATTCTCTCCACGAGAAAACAGCATTAGCAAGTGTTGTTTTAGACCCAGAAAAAATTTCTAAATTCCAGCCAAAAGATGCAGACCCGATGAAAATAAAAATTAAGAACTTTATGCCAGACTCTAAAGAAGGAGAAGCCTCTGAACTTTTAATGCAAGCACTTGATTGGGCAAAGCAAAATGAAATTGAATCAGGAGAAGACAAAGAAAAAATAAAAGGAAAATATGCAAATTTCAAACCAATCAAACTGGACAACTTGTCTGAAGAAAATTTTCCTCCTTGTGTGCAGAATATATTAAAGGGACTTGTAGATGGGAAAAAAAGAGCATTGTTTGTTTTGATAAATTTGTTCCGTTCTATTGGAATGGACAAGGAAGAACTTGAAAAGAAAATTGAAGAATGGAATAAAAAAAATGCCTCTCCTTTAACGCAAGGTTACATAACATCCCAACTTTCTTGGAGCTATGCAAGAAAACCAATTATGCCCCAAAACTGTAAAGAATTCTATGAAGGAATCGGCGTTTGCCAACCAGACAATTTTTGCAAGATGATAAAAAATCCAGTGAACTATGTTGTTCGGAAAAATTACCAACAGAATAAACCAGATAAAAAGAAATCTAAAGATAAATGATTTTATTTAAAAATAATCTTTTTTCCGTCGCTCAGACAATAACTTTAAATATATCTTTTTTCTAAGGAGATTATGAAAAAGTTGTTAATATTACTAATCATTTTTTGTTTTTCTGTATCTTTAGTTAGTGCTTTTGATTTTACAATTGAGGGGGGAAATAATCTTCCTAATGATTTATATGAAGGAGAAACCGCGACTGTAAAAGCAGAAATTTATTCTCCTTCAAGTAATATCTGTAATATAAAATGTACTTGGTATCATGCAGGAGAAAGTGAAACTTTTGTAGAAGAATTAATTAATGGGAATTCCGTAGAATTTTCTTTTCCAGTTCTTGCAGGAAGTAATGGCTATTATGATAAAGAATTAAGTGTAATCTGTGAAGGTCTAGGTGTTTTTTGTCAAACCCAAGAAACAGAAACAGAAACAAATATCTTTTACAACAACTTATTGTGGAAATAATGAAATTGAATCTGAACATGAAACTTGTTTGGGTTGTCCAGAAGATGTTGGAAAATGTAATTTAGAATCTTGTATTCAAGGAAATGAATGCGAAGGAAAATATTGTATTCATGAAATTTGTTGGAATAAACCCTATAAGGAAAAGGATGGATTTTGTGATTCTGGAGAAGGAGAAAATTGTAAAAATTCTGTAGATGATTGCAGTTGTGGGGCTTATGAAAGATGTGGTTCTTCGGGTGTTTGTGAAACTTATTGCGGTAATGGACAATGTGAAGAATTAGAAAGAGGAATTTGTAAAGCAGATTGTAAATGGTGTGGCGACGGAGAATGTAATAAGAATGAAAATTGTCAATCTTGTGATGAAGATTGTGGAGTTTGTGAAAATGAAGAATTAAATGAGCAGATAGCAAGTCAAACGCAAGAAGCTATTGATAAAGGTTTGGAATCATTTTCTTCTAAACAAAAAAAAGTAAGTTACTTTGCCATTGGAGCAATTATTCTTTTTGTTGGAGGTTATTTATTTTTTAAGTTTGTGTTTAATAAAAAAGAACAGAAGAAAATAATTAATCTTGTTAAAAAACAATTGGATAAAGATAAAAAATGAACTTTTCTTTTTTAGAGAAACTTGTTGGAGGAATTTTAATTATTGTTGTTTTAACGATTATTATAAATCTTATTTTGGTTAATCCTGGAAATGTGAAATTTTGTGGTGATGGAAAATGTATTGAAGATGAAATTGGTTCTTGTAAATTAGATTGTGATTGGTGTGGCGATGGCTATTGCCAAATTGAAGAAGATTGTTTAGAATGTTCTTTAGATTGTGGAAGTTGCGGAGCAGATTTTTTTTGTGGAGATAATGTTTGTAATTTTGGCGAGTGCAATTCTGCTTGTTGGAAGGATTGTAGTTTTAGTGAATGTGAAAACGGAATTTGTGAAATAGAAAAAGAAGAGAATTGTTTTAATTCTCCAAATGATTGTAAATGTGAAGCAGGTTATTGCGACGAAGAAACAGAACAATGTGTTTATAATTTAGAAGCAGATACTTCAGATGAAAATTATCCAATTATTTTTGTTCATGGACATAGCGTTGATAATAAAGAAACAACTGCTTATAGTATAAATGCGTTTACAGAAATGCAGGAGGAATTAGATGGAGACGGATTAGTGGAAGATAAAGGAGTAATTAATCCAAATTCAGATGAAAACGAAATTAGTGAAGGACTGTGGGGCAAATTAGAAAAACCAATTTCAGTTAGAATGACTTATTATAAAGGAGAAGTTGAAGCGGATGATTTTACTATTAATAGTGAAGATGAAAAATCAATTCAAGAGTATGGTGAAAGATTAAGTACTGTGGTTGAAATTGTAAAACATCACACTGGAAAAAATAAAGTAATACTTGTTGCTCATTCAATGGGGGTTTGGTTTCTCGTTCTTATATAAAAAATTCAGGCGGAGCAGATGATGTTTACACATTAATAACAATTGGGACACCTCATCACGGGGTTGATGGAAAAGAGAGTGCTTATGTTGTTGGAGTTGGAGGATTACTTTCCACTTTATGCCAAACAGGAATTCCTTTATTTAAGGAGGGGCATTCGGGAGAAGAATGTGGGGAGATGTGGCATGAATCTGATTTTGTGATTAATTTAAATTCTAATGACGAAACTTATGGAAATGTTGAATATTATTCTATTATTGGAAATTGTTGTGAAGGAACAGATGGAACTTCTGATGACGAGGTTGTTTCTGTTGATAGTGCGACTTTAGACGGAGCAGAAAATATTATTCTTACTGGAAATAAGGTTGATTGGATAGATACTTTTCATCAAAATTTAATTCATCCTTCAAAAGTTCCAAAAGTTTATTCAAAAGTTAAAGAGATATTAGAAAGTTTTCCTTAACTTTCTTTACCCTATAAAAAAACTTATTTGTAATTTTCTTATTAATCAAATGAATTTTATTTGCTTGATTCAATAAAACTTTTGAGGAGCAATTTCTAAAATAACAGACCTCAACTTCTTTTTCTTTTTTCTTAACTCGTTTTAATAATTCTGTAAAATCTCCATCTCCCGAAAATAAAATTACCTTATCATATTTATTATTATAACAATCTTCAATCATATCTAAAGCTAAATAAATATCATCTCCCTTAATCGTGTGATATTCTTCTCCTAAAATATTCAAACGAGATTTTCTTGTGCATAAACTAACCTTGCATTTAGGAATTTTGTGCAATCTATCAAATAGCTTTTTTTGTTTAGCCCATATTTTATCGTTTATCTTCTTTTTTACATGAGCATTATAATAATATATTTTAACTACTTTATTTTGCTTACATAAATATCTTATATAATTTTCAAAATCAAAATTCAAATCACTAAAATTTTTATTAAGTGAAGTTAGCCCGCCATAAAAATTAGCACCATCAATATAAATAGAAACTCTTTTTTCTGAAGAATGAGGAAAACATGAAACATCTTTGATGTTACTTTTTACCATTTTAAAAATTCCCAGTGTTCAACACAGCTGGGATACATAGCGGTATGTCCGAAGACTTAAGGCAATACCTGTTACCTTAATATCTTTAATTTCTATTATTATTTAAGTCTTTCGTTACTTAAAATTTTTTCATTAAATATTTCTAAAAATAACCTTTAAGATAGTTTCTCAAAATATTTATAAACAACAATTAACTAATTCAATTATGAAAAGAAGTGTATTACTAAGCATTTTAATTATCTCTTTAATATTTATTCCTTTGATAATTGCAGATGAAGTTGATGATAAAATAAATGTTGCATATACTTGTCTTGAAAATAAAGTGGTAGGAAATTGTAATTCTCTTTCTTCCGAAGAAAAAATCTTTTCTTTGTTAGCAATTGAAGAATGTAAAGATGAAGTTATTTCTAATTCAGCAAATAATGAATGTTGGCCTTCATCTTCATGCAATCTAAAAACAACTTCTCAGGCAGTTTTAGCTTTGGATAATATGAATGTTAATGTAAGCAACGCAACAAGATGGTTATTGTCACAAAATACAATCCCTTTAGGTATTGAATGGTACTTGGAAATTGAAAACACTCAAACAATATCTGAACCTTATTCTTGTACAATAACATCTATTAGTTCATCAAATTCTATAACTATCGGACTTGATAAAAAAATAAGTTCTATATCTGGAAGTACTTGTTTAAGTTTGTCTGAAACCCCTTATGAAGATTATTTTTTAGAAGTTAATCCCTCTTGTTATAATAAAGAATTCTCTATTTCATGCGACCAATCATTTCTTACAACATTATTATATAAAAAATCAGACTCTCCAATATTATATGTTTCAGATAAAACTTCTTCTGCATCTGCTGACGGAATAACAACAGAGAAAGTTGATTTCTCCTGCTTCAAACAAGGAAATACTTGTGACTATGAAGGAAGCCTGTGGGCAGCATTTGTATTAAATTATTTAGATGAAGATATTTCTTTTTACAAACCTTATTTAGTTACAATGGCAGAAGACAATCCACAATACATCCCTGAAGCATTTTTGTATTTAATAGAACCTTCAGATACAAATTTCCGCACAATATTATTATCAAAACAACAAGGTAGTATGTGGTGGTCTGCTTCAGGAGACAAATATTATGACACTGCTTTGGCATTGCTTCCTTTTCAAGATGAAAATCCAATAGAAAAAACAAACTCTAAGAACTGGCTTTTAGATGTTCAGGATGCTGAAGGGTGCTGGCAGGGAAATATTGGAAACACTGCATTTATTTTGTATTCTATTTGGCCAAAAGATCTTGGGGGAGGAAATGGAGGGGGTGGAGGAACAGACTCTCTTAACTGTGAAGATGTAGATGGTTATTGTATTTTTGAAACAAGTTGTTCAGATATTGGAGGAAGTGAATTAAGTGCTTATGAGTTTAGTTGTTCTGGATCAAAAATATGCTGTGACACAAGCCCTACTTCACAAACTTGCGAGGAAATTGGTGGAGAAATCTGTGACTCAGATGAAATATGTAGTATTTCAAATATTGAAACATTTGATACTTATGATTGTTGTATTGGAGATTGTGAATCAACAGAGGTTCCTCAATCAGAATGTGAAGAAGATGGAGGAACATGTAGAGATTCTTGTTTAAGTAGTGAAGAAAAAAATTCAGACGAATGTGATTATCCTGGAGAAGTTTGCTGTGAAGACGATACATCTGGAAGCGGTGGAGGAACTACTGAAGAACCTAAAAGTTATTGGTGGATTTGGGTATTATTAATCTTAATTGTTTTGGTTGTTATGGGAATAATTTTCAGAGATAAATTAAGGCCTTTTTGGTTAAGGATAAAATCTAAATTCAAAAGAAAACCAAAAACACCTTCAGGACATCCTTTAACAAGGCCCTCTCTGAGAAGACCTATTCATAGAATGATTTCTCCTTCTAGAAGAAGACCTTTACAATCAAGACCAACACATATAACAAGACCAACCCCTACAAAAAGACCAAAATCAGAATTAGATGATGTTCTTAAAAAGTTAAAAGATATTGGGAAATAAAATGGTAATTAATATTAGTATGAGAAAGGCAAATATTTATCTTAGAAGAGAACAGTTTAGAGAACAAGGAATTTCTCCAATGGAAGAAGCACATAGGATTACAAAAATTGTAGATCCTGACTTTGAAGAAACAATAATGATTCAAGAGAAGACATTATAACAAAACAAAAAATGATCCCCAATTATATAATTAAATTTATTAACCCTTTTCTCTTAAATCAATTATGAAAAGAAGTGTTATTATTTTATTAATATTATTCTTACCAGTTCTCTCTGCAGTTTCTATGGAAATGAAAACAGAATTTGACCAAGGAGAAACATTTATGGCAAAGGTCTCGGGAAATTTTTTCAAGTCAATTATAAAAGAAAATATTTTCTTCTATGAGGGACATGTCAGAGAACCAATGTCGCCTTTTGTAACAAAGATAAATAATGACTTTTATATTTATGCACAATTATTTGGAAAACCACAAAATAATTATTCAATTGTCATAAAAGATGTTGAGTATATAGAAGGTGGTTTGACCATTAAAGAAGACTTAACAAAAAATTTCTCAATATCAAATGACCCCGTAGAGTTTTCAATAAAGCCGGGATTTGTCTTTACTAATGAAAACTTTTTTATTGAAGTAGAAAACTTTCAAGACTCTGAAATAATTATTGATGTTGTTACATCTTCTATTAATTTGGAAACTGTAGAGCCAATAAATTTAGGAACAGGAGAAACAAAAAAGATTTATTTTTCTGTTGCAAATATAAATTCAACATTTGAAATAATAGAATTAAGCACAGCTAATATAGAATATGAAATTCCTATTTATATTTTTGGAGTAGAAGATTTGGTAATCCAAGATATCACAGAAGAGACTGTTTGCGAAAATGTTGGAACATGCCAAAGTTCTTGTGATGAAAATTCACAAGATTTGGGAAAATTAGACTGCGGTTTTTTTTCTACTTGTTGCAGAGAGATAGATGAGCAAAAAAGTTTCAACTTTGAACAATCAGAATTAGAAATTATTATGCCAACAAATTCATACACTTTAAGGGAAATTTATTTTTACAATACAGGAAATGAAACAATAGAAAATATTGTACTAACAATATCAGGAGAATTAAAAAATTACATTACTCTTTTAACAGATAAAATTGACGAATTAAAACCAAATTCCAGTGTGAAAATTGAATTAGAATTTTATTCATTTAATAAAGATATTGAAGTTGAGGGAAAACTAATTGCAAAAGAAAAGGACATTTCAAAATCTTCTTCAATTTTTTTGAATATAATTAAAGATTATGTTTCTATTGATGAATATGAATATACTTCTAGTGATCAAACCAAAACCTGTACAGAATTAAATGGAAAGGTTTGTTCTTTAGATGAAGAATGTGACACAGATTATGTTTATGCAAAAGACAACAAGTGCTGTTTAGGAATATGCAAGGGAAGTGAAACAAGTTCATCAGGAAAAATAATTGGCTGGGCAATAGTTGGAATCGTTGTTGTTTTTTTAATTTGGTTTTTTAAAACAAAATATAAAGGTGCAAAAAAACCCGCAAACTTATTAGATATTGCTAAGGGTAAAAAATAATCACTTATCTTCTTTTTTCTCTAAAATACTCTTTAACTTTTTCTCCAGAATATCTTTTTCCATTTGAACGACTCTTACCACTTCATCATACTTGTGGAGCCGTCTTGTGAGTTCACTGAGAATATCCCCGTATTCGTTGTTTTTTAAAACAAGCGATTCAGGAGAAACAACCTCAACATGTGCAGGCATATACTTGAACATTAAAATTGCAAGTTGTAATGCTTCTTCAATCTCAATCTCAATTTCTGCAAAAGCTGTAAAAAAATCTTTCCTATCTTTCAACTCTGCAGGTTCACTGATTTTTTTACTGATTATCTTAACGCCTTTTTCCTCGCCCATATCCTTAATTATTTGTTCCAGAGTTTTTACTAAATGTTCTGCAGGCTTCCCAATAATTTCTAAAATCATTACTGCTATAATTTTTTTTGTTTCCATTTTAATCAAATTCGCTGTGAGCTTTTCGCTTTTTTAAAATAAACAAAAACCCAAGCAAAACACAAAAACCAATAAATCCATACTTTGCCCAATCGCTCTTGTCTAATTTTTTTTTGGTATCGTCACTTTTTATATCTTTTGTTTGGGAATTTAAAGTTATAATTTCTGGTTTGTCTTCTTTTTTAGTTTCAACAATCTGAGGAATTAAAGGTTCTGTTTTTTCCAAATAAGAAGGAACTTCTTTTACAAAGTCTACTTGTTCTAATTCTTCTGGCTCATCTTTTTCATTATTAACACATGCCAAGCCCTGGTCTTTTATTTTTTCTAAAGTAATTTTCCCAATTCCATAAACATCAATCAAATCTTCCACAGAATCAAAAGGCCGTGTATCAATTATCGCCTGCGCTTTCACAGGTCCTATCCCTCCCAATTCATCCAATTTTGTTAAAGAAGCAGAATTAATATCAATTTGTCCACTTTCGCAAACAGCACAAACTTGTGAAATCACCAGGATAAAAAATATTCCAAGTAAATACTTCATAAAATGTAGAAGAAATTAATGATTTTAAGTTTTATTGTGATATGTTTTAGAGAGTAATTTATTTAATATCTTGTTTCAGAAAGAGGTCTTCTTGTATATTTCCCTTCTCTTCTGCCTAATTCTTTTTTTATTAAAAGATATTCTTCATCTGTAGGAACATTAATTTGCGTTACTCCTGAATTTTTTAAAATCAATATGATTTGTTCTTCAATAAGATTTCCTAACCCTTTTGCTAAAAGAGGATTTTTCCTTAATGCTTCTTCATGTTCTTTTACCTTCCTTTTCATTTCTTGAGGAGTTGTCATAATTAATAAAGAGAAAAAGGATATTTAAGTTTTATTATACTTGTCTCTATACTTCTCTTTGAAATCCACATATTTAATTTGCCCACGTTTGATTCCTTTCCTTGCAATCCAAATCTGAGAGAAAATTTTATTTTGTAAATACCAAGCACATTTTTGCTTTTCTATTTTTGAAAGAGTTCCGTTCATTTTAACTTCTACTCCAATAACACTATACATTTCTCCATGAACATGTTTAATTGAGATAAAATCAGGAAAACCTGTTCCAACAATTAGCATCTTTCTGAAAGGATTATATTTTCTTTTTGCCTTTACAAGCTTGTTTTCTTCCAAACCAACATTATTAGTCCACTTATCCACAATCCATTCTTTTTCTTCTAAATCTTCCCTAACCTTTAACTCAAACCTCGCTCCTTGTCCCTTTGACTTCTTTCCCTTTTTCATTTCAGACTTTTTCTTTTGCTTTCCTATACTCCCTTCAGCATCCCACTCAGTCTTATATTCTTCATCCCCTGCTTTCTTAATCATCTCCATAATTTTTTCTTTATTTTCTTTTTTCACACTCTTCATTAAAAAACTAATTATCAGAACTATTTAATCTTTTTTAATATTTATCCAAATAACTGCAAGAATTGCTCCAAGAGTATTAAACACCATATCAAACATTGTGTTATAATATCCTCCGACACCTGTTTCAGGAAGTGCAAGAACTGCAAAGAATTCGATTATTTCATTTAGCGCACCGACTCCCATTCCAAGAAGCACAATCAAAATAGACAAGACTTTCATATTAACTTTTTTATTTAAGTAAGGTTTTAGTAAACTATATGCAATTAATGTAGCAACTCCAAAACCAATAAGATGAACAAATTGGTCATATCTCAGTATAACAAAATTAGAAGTTTCAATTAAATTAATTAATGTGAGTTTGTAAACAACTTGTTCTTTAATAATAATTAATCCTCCAACCATGTGCATTAGTGCCCAAGTTGTTAATCCCCATAATATTCCATTAGATAAATCATGTTTTTTATTTGTGGCTAATATCAAAATAAAGAAAAAAATTATAACTCCTATGTATGCAACAAATTCATAATTTTTTCTAGAAATTGCAATGCTTCCAAATACAAGAATTAAAATTAAGTTCACAATTAATATTGGTAGTTGTCCTTTTTTCAAAAACATTATATATCCCTCGCTTGCAAAGTTCGCCTTTTATTTGCCTGCACGCGTTTTATCGCATCACGCAAAATCTCTTCTGTTTTTCTTTCTAAAGCCATGCCAACTTCCTCAGCAACACTAGAAACTGCATTTTCTTTATCCAATTCCTGCACAACTTTTTTTATGTTTGATTTAACAATTAATCCCATTTTAATTTAAAATAATATTTTTTGATTCATGATACACTCTTCTTCCTGCTTCTGCATATTTTCTAAAACTTTCTTCTGTTGCTTCTTCTAATCTTCTTCTTGCTTTTCTAACTTTCTCAGGAGTATTTAGGAAATCTTTTACAGGTTTCATTTGTAAATATTTTAATGATATCATTTTACTCTAAACCAATCTCCCCTTTTATACTTTTCAGTGCATCAATTGAAATTTGAAAAAACTCACTTAACTCCAAACCTGTTTTTTCAATTTCCCGAATAATTTCTCTGTTACAATTCTGTGCAAACGCCTTGTCCTTGAATTTCTTTTTTAAACCTTTAACTTCCATATCTGAAATTCTTTTCCCTCTCATCAATGCATATGCATAAATAATCCCTGTCATTGTCTCTGCCGCAGCCAAACAATGTTCAACTTTTTTTGTTCTCTCTTTATCTTTCCACTGAGGAAGAATATCATGTCCATAACCATGAGACAAAACAATTTCAATAAATTCTTCATCAAATCCTGCTTCTTTTAAAATCTCAGGCGCTTTTCCTAAATGCTCACTTGGGTTATCACGAGTCAAAGCCCAATCAACATCATGCAACAAGCCAAGCATTCCCCAATAATTTACGTTAGGCTCACCAGAGTCATGTCCGTCGAGGACGTCGTTAAAATGTTGCGCGAGACCGCGCATAATCGCTTCGCTCTCTAAATAATGGTTCATATCAGATTCTTTCTGAGGAAATTTTTTTAACAATTCAATTGCTTCTTCACGTGAAATCATTTTAAGAAAAAGAAGAAAGGGTTTTTATGATTTTTGGGACGAAACATTTATATACTACTATGTATTACAGAATACTAAGTAATACTTACAAATGAGATATGGATACACAATTCAAGAAGGGCGTACTCGACATTTGCGTCCTTTTAATATTGAAAAAGAAAGACCATTATGGTTACGAATTGGTGTACAAAATTTCAAAAGATATTTCAATTACCGAAGGAACACTTTATCCTATCCTTAGAAGATTGAAAAATGAAGGCTATTTACAAACCTATCTTAAGGAGTCAAGAGAGGGCCCT